>JAHDDR010000124.1 GCA_020629255.1 Saprospiraceae bacterium
ACATGGATACGACAGTGGTCTTCGTAACGGTCATCGATCCGAACATTACGACAACACCGGATACGGTATACATTGATGTATCATTAGGTGGCATGAACGATACTTGTTTTGTCATCAATGACATAGTACCTGTATCAGGTAACTATACATTGGGTGGAGCGAGTTCCTCTATGAGTGGAAACGCTGGAACATGGACCTTGAACACGACCACAGGCTGTATCTTATACATGTCTGATGGAGTAAATACAGGTGTTGAGATAGACGAAATCTGGATAGTGGGAGTTGATGCGAATGGTAACATGGATACGACAGTAGTGTTCGTAACCGTATTGGAAGAAATGGCTATTCCAACACCAGATACAGTTTACATCGATGTGCCATTGGGTGGCATGAATGATACTTGTTTTGTCATCAATGACATTGTTCCCGTACCTGGTAACTATACGTTAGGTGGAGCAAGTTCATCAATGAGTGGCAATGCTGGAACATGGACATTGAACACCACCACAGGTTGTATCGAATACACGTCTGATGGTATGACCATAGGTAGCATTCTGGATGAAATCCTAATTGTAGGCGAGGATATGAATGGTAACATGGATACAACAGTAGTTTACGTTTCTGTTCCATTACTGGATTGTACTACAGATACAATCATGGTGACCATCAACGAACAGGAAATCCTGAATTATAATCTAGTGATGGAAGGATGCTTAGTCAGCATGGATACCATTTACAATGATTGTACAATGGATGCAGGCGTATTCTCTACAGTAAGTGTGGAACCAAATCAACCGATGGATGG
Organism: Saprospiraceae bacterium; assembly: GCA_020629255.1. Taxonomy (GTDB): domain Bacteria; phylum Bacteroidota; class Bacteroidia; order Chitinophagales; family Saprospiraceae; genus JAHDCE01. The sequence continues at coordinate 806 of JAHDDR010000124.1, forward strand.
AGTAACCATTGAGGGAATGAGTGTTGGAGGAACAGAGATGGCTTGTATCATAGTTTGTGATACGACCTTGAATATCTGTGATACGACCATCTTCATCATCGATGTCATTCCAGCAGAACCACCAGTAGCTGTAAATGATACCATCGTGATTCCATTTAATATGGATTCTACTATCCTTGTGATTGAGAATGATTCCATCAATGGAATGTTGGATACTCTGTATGTAGTAGACCTTCCAACGAATGGAATGGTGACGGTTGTAAACGATAGTTTGGTAACCTACACCCCGGATATGGACTTCTGTGGATTGGATACCTTCACATATGCTATCTGTAATCAATTGGATTGTGATACGGCTTCAGTATTCATTGAAGTAGAATGTGAGCAAATCCTACCGATTGCATTGAATGATACCATTACATCCGAAATGAATGTGGATACCAATATCTATGTCATGGTGAATGATACTATCAACGGAACATTCGATACGATTTATGTCGTGAATGACCCAATGAATGGTACAGCAACAGTGGCAAATGATTCGACTATCCTTTACACACCGGATATGGACTTCTGCGGATTGGATACCTTCAGTTATGCTATTTGCAACGAGGTTGGATGTGATACAGCACAAGTATTCATTGATATTGCTTGTGATGATATGTTACCGATTGCAGTGAATGATACCATTTCAGTTACGGAAGGAATGGATACAAGCATCATCGTTGTAGTGAATGATACCATTAATGGTACATTGGATACCATCTATATTGTAGATGACCCAATGAATGGCACAGCTACGGTAGATAGCGATACATCTATCTTATACATGCCAGATGAAGACTTCTGTGGTGTGGATACCTTCAGCTATGCTATTTGCAACGAAATGGGTTGTGATACGGCAATGGTATTCATAGCCGTAGAATGTGCTCCGATTGCTGTGTTCGATGATACGACTACAACCATCAATACACCTGTAGAAATTACCATTTTGGAGAACGATACCTTGAACGGCGAAATGGGTGTGATAACCATTTATGAAGATCCGATTAATGGTACAGCAGTGATTGTTGGAGATAGTGTAATTGTTTATACGCCGGATGAAGACTTCTGTGGAGTAGATAGTCTGGTTTATATGATTTGTAACGGAGAACTTTGCGATACAGCAACAGTTTATATCACTGTACTTTGTGATGAATTAATCATCTTCAATGGTACTTCACCGAATGGAGATGGTATTAATGACTACTTCATCATTAGTGGAATTGAAGCCTATCCTAAGAATACACTTTGTATCTTCAACAGATGGGGTAACCAAGTCTACTTTGTAGAAGGATACCAAAATGATTGGAACGGAGTCTGGGATGGTAAGGACTTACCCGATGGCACATACTTCTATCAATTCATGTATGAAGACACGAATTCGGAAGGTGCAACGGAAGAGAAGACTATTACCGGTTATCTACAGATTCACCGTTAAGAAATAGAATATAAGGCTAGGTAGATGTTTTAAAATTGTTGAACATCTATCGAGTCAATATTCTAAAGAATAATAGTAGTAATTTTGATTTCTTGGGAGGCTTTTGTAGTAGGAAGCCTCCCTTTTTTATTCCTTGATATTATATTCGATATTGGTGAAAATCGGACTATGATCCGATAAGGGTCGAGTCAAATCCCCTTCATAATAATATCGATCATCATCACCATAATGATAAGAAGTGGCGGAAAGGGTAATGTTAGAATTGCTCCTATAGAAAACCTTGTCCACACCTTCACAATTCGGACCTGTATTGACAGGCGAACAATCACCCAATCTATCTGAACCCAATTCTGGAATATCTCCTTCCCGAATCAAATCTATCCAAGGATCGGAGAAACCCAAATCTAAGAATCTGCGGATTTCATCTCCCTCACGGGTATATCGACAATTAAAATCACCCATGATAATAATGGCATTTTCTGGAGATTTATCCGTCATGTAATTAATGAATTGCGAAAGGTTACCCCTTCGGGCTTCGATGCTGGCATCATCTCCACCCGCATTACAATGGATGTTGTAAAAATCTATCACATGACCCTCTTCGACTTCTATTTGAGAAAAACTGAATCCTTTGGGCGTGAGGCAGTCTGCACCCGTACAATCAGACCAAGCCACCCGATCGAAATTATTCATGATGGGAAAATCAGAGAAGGTATTCAAACCGTCTCCAAAAGGAACGCAAGGGGTAGGAACGGAGGTATGGGGATGCTCATTTTGAGCAGCTAAATCATCATGATAGCAAAAATCCTCTTGTACATGAACAATGTTGAATTCATTGAGCAAAGGACTAATGAAAGGAGTGTATAATTCAGGAGAAGAAGAGGATAGCCCTTCGGGCAACCCAGCTACGTTGTAACATAATAAGCTAAGTTCTCCTTCAATGGAAATGGATTTATCTTTTTTACATCCACTCAGTATGAACGTAGAAACAAGAAAGATCGGAAAGAAGGCTCTAAAAAAATAGGTTTTAGAAATCATGATTCGAGTCGTGTTGGTTATGTAAAGTCTACAATAAAAAATCCACCATCAAACAATTATGTTCTTGATGGTGGATTAAATATAAAAGATTTTTCTAAAATCAAAGTCAGATGGTTCTCCCCGGATATTGTTTCAATGCATTTTCTAAGCAATCCATAGCTTTGTGTAAATCATCGCTATTCAAAACATAAGCAATTCTTGCTTCTTGCATACCCAATCCTTCAGAGGAATAAAAGCCCGCACCGGGAGCCATCATAACGGTTTCTCCTTGATGGGTGAATTCTTCCAAAAGCCATTTACAGAATCGTTCGGTATTATCTACTGGGAGTTTGACAAACAGGTAAAATGCTCCGCCTGGATTGGGGCAGGTAACCCCCTCCATTTTTTTCAGTCGTTCAATGCAAACTTTTCTTCTAACATCATATTCGCTGATGGAGGCATCGATAAAAGATTGGGGAACGTCGATCATTGCAGCTCCCATGATTTGTCCTAAAGTTGGAGGACTCAAACGGGCTTGGGCAAACTTGAGTGCCGTCGACATCATTTCTTTATTCCTAGAAATAATCATCCCGATTCTTGCTCCGCAAGCACTATATCGCTTCGAAACAGAATCGAAAACGATAGCATGATTTTCCAAACCATCTAGCGTAAGAACGGAAGTATGTTCTTTCCCTTCATATACGAATTCACGGTACACTTCATCCACCATCAAGAATAAATCGTGTTTGAGAACGATATCCTTTAACACCTCCAATTCTTCCTTCGAATACAAATAACCCGTAGGGTTACTCGGATTACAAATAAGGATAGCTTTCGTCTTGTCCGTAATTTCCTTTTCGAAATCAGCCATGGGAGGAAGCCCGAATCCATCTTCTATAGAAGCCGTAATCGGTTTGACCTTCACATTACCCGAGCGGGAAAACCCATTATAATTGGCATAAAAGGGCTCTGGAACAATGATTTCATCACCGGGATCGAAGCAACTGTTCATCACAAAGTTAATGGCTTCGGATGCACCAGAAGTAACAATGATTTCGGAAGCATCAATATCCACACCGACTCGGGTATAATATTCTGCTATTTTTTTCCGATACCATTCAAATCCTTCGGAAGGAGAATAGGCAATGATTTCCAATTGGCTCTCTGCAACGGCATTCAAAGCCTCTTTAGGTGTCTTGATATCGGGTTGTCCGATATTCAAATGATAGATTTTTGTTCCTCTTTTTTTGGCTGCATCGGCAAAAGGAACCAATTTCCTGATAGGCGAAGCGGGCATGTTTGCCCCTCTTTCTGAAATTTTTGGCATGGCAAATGGTTTTGATGCCGCAAAAATAGAAAAAGCCATCGAGCTAATGCTCAATGGCTTAAAAATTTATGATGATTTGTTTGGATTATTGTCCTGGAGCAAAAATGCTAGGAGCACTCTTAGGCACTGCTTCTGGCTCAGTAGGCTTAGGAAGAACTTTTCCTTTGATAGTCAAAACTCTTTTCATTCCTTTGGCATCCGAACCTTCGTTAGTGGTTAAAGTGATGGTTTTAGTGAAAGCATTCAAACGGTTCGTTGCGTAACGAACTTTGATTTGAGATTTCTCACCTGGCATGATTGGCTCTTTTGGATATTCTGGTACAGTACACCCACAGCTTCCTTTTGCATGTTTGATAACCAAAGGTTGGTTTCCGGTATTTTCAAACTCAAAATATCTGTAAGGATCAGAGTCTTGTAGGATCTCTCCATAATCGACTACAGTGGTTTCCAATTCCATAGTAGGACCATCAACCTGTATTTGCTCATTTGCTTTTTTAGCGTCAGATTGAGCAGTTATTGTTGCTGTGATTCCGATAGTAAGGCACAAAACCAATAAAGCGAACTTTTTCATTTTTTTATAATTTAATTTGTTGTAGTTATTATTAAACAATCATTGTTACAATCTTATGACGCAAAGATACAGGAATAGATAACTTCTATGCTGTTAATCGTGTGTTAATGAATTTGCAAATAGTTCTAAATTCTTTCTTTTATTAGAGTAATCTAGCATTTTTCTTCTATTTGTCACTTTGCTCATTCCGTTTAAAACAAGATTCAATAGTTCATTTCATACAAGTACTAGACAGAATTCCTACCAAAATTAATTACCTTTGCACCATTTATTCCTATTTTGGAATGCTAACCAATATTAAACCTGATACAAAATGCTTGAAAACCAATTGGTTGAGATCGGAAAATTTGATCGGGAGCAGTTTGCCAAAGAAGTTATAAAAGACTATAAAACTTGTTGTATAAGTAGAGAAGTCAGTTTGCTGGCAAGGAAAGAAGTCCTTACCGGGAAAGCTAAATTTGGAATTATCGGAGATGGAAAGGAAGTGCCTCAGGTTTGTATGGCACGTGTATTTAAGAATGGTGATTTCCGTTCAGGGTATTATAGGGATCAAACCTTCATGTTTGCTTCGGGTTTATCTACCGTAGAAGAATTTTTCGCCCAGCTCTATGCAGATGCCATTAATGACCCCTTTTCGGGAGGTCGCCAAATGAACAGTCATTATGCCACTCCTTTGGTTGATAGAGAAGGAAACTGGACGAATCATAAAGAACTGAAGAACATTTCTTCTGATATTTCATGTACAGCCGGACAAATGGCACGGGCGGTAGGTCTAGCTCTGGCATCCAAAAAATATAGAGGAAGCGAGGCATTAAAAGAATCTACTAACTTTTCTGATAAAGGGAATGAAGTAGTTTTCTGTACCATTGGTGATGCTTCTACATCAGAAGGTGTTTTTTGGGAATCCATGAATGCAGTGGGAGTGATGCAGGTTCCATTATTGGTATCTGTTTGGGATGATGGCTATGGAATTTCTGTCCCTATTAAATACCAAACCACAAAAGGAAGTATTTCTGAAGCACTGAAGGGACTCCAAAGTGATAAAGAAGGTGAGGGGATAGATATATATACCGTAAAAGGTTGGGATTATCCGGCTCTGATGGATGTGTACCAAAGGGCTGTCCAAAAAATGAGGGAAACACATAAACCCGCCTTGATCCATGTCCAAGAATTGACCCAACCGCAAGGACATTCAACATCTGGTTCACATGAAAGGTATAAGACCAAAGATCGCTTAGCTTGGGAAAAGGAACGAGACTGTATCAAAGTGATGAAGGAATGGATAATAGAAAATAGCATTGCCCTTCCTGAAGAATTGGATGCCATAGAAAAAGAGGCCAAAACCTATGTGAAAGATTGCCAAAAACGAGCTTGGAATGATTATGTCACTCCTATTAAAGAGCAGGTGAAAGTTCTCTTGGGTTTATATAAAGAAATTCTACCAAAAGCCGAAAATAAGGAGAGGGCTATAGATGTCATCCAATCTTTAGAAAAGAATTCGAATCCTTTGTTCTTTGATTTGGTCAGCAATGCCCGCAGAATGATGTATGCCGTGGCAGGTCTAGAATCAGAAGCATTGGAAAGCCTAAAGGATTGGTATGAAAAAATTAAAAAAGATGCCCATGTACGGTATCACACCCATTTATATAGCGAAACACCTTATTCTGCATTAAATATTCCGGTTGTAGCACCTACTTTCTCGGATGCTTCTCCTAAGAAGAATGGCTTTGAAGTACTGAATGCCTTCTTTGATAAAAAATTGGAATCGATGCCTCATCTTTTTGCCTTTGGTGAGGATGTAGGACATATAGGAGATGTGAACCAAGGTTTTGCCGGTTTACAGGAAAAGTATGGAAAGGAAAGGGTATTCGATACGGGTATCAGAGAATGGACCATCATGGGACAGGCCATTGGAATGTCCATGAGAGGATTGAAACCCATTGCAGAAATCCAATATCTGGACTATCTATTATATGGATTAGAGCCATTGTCGGATGATTTGGCAACCCTCCGTTATAGAAGTGATGGTATTCAGGCTGCCCCGGCTATCATCAGAACAAGAGGACATCGTTTGGAAGGAATTTGGCATGCTGGTTCTCCTATTGGTATGCTCATTCATGCCTTGCGGGGAATGTACATTTGCGTACCTCGTAACATGACTCAGGCAGCAGGTATGTATAATACGTTATTGCAATCGGATGATCCCGGATTAGTGATTGAATGTTTGAACGGATACCGCCTTAAAGAAACCATGCCGGATAACATCGGAGAAATGACCATTCCTTTGGGTTCTCCTGAAATTTTAAGGGAAGGAACCGATGTTACGGTTGTTACTTATGGCTCTTGTGTGAGAATTGTCCAAACAGCAGCCGAGGTGTTGGAACAATACGATATTTCAATAGAAATTATAGATGTACAAACTGTTGTACCTTTTGATTTGGAACATAGGATTTCTTTATCCTTGAAGAAAACCAACCGACTTCTCTTTGTCGATGAAGATGTACCCGGTGGAGCCACCGCTTACATGATGCAAAATGTCTTAGAAGAACAAAACGGATATCAATACTTGGATTCCAAACCCGCTACACTTACAGCAAAAGCACACCGTTCTCCTTATGGTTCTGATGGTGATTATTTTACCAAACCCAATGAGGAAAATGTCTTCGAAATGGTGTATCGGATGATGCATGAAGTCCATCCCGAGCAGTTCCCCAGCTTAGGGACCATGTAATGGTTTGAACGAAAATGATTCAGGGGGTTCCGATAAAAAAACACCCTTCCCGGGTCAGGAAAGGGTGAAGCGCCCAAAAGTAGTTTTGAATATTGTTATGGTCGCACATTGTATTCGTTATCGGCAGTATCTTCGCCGGTGAATTTTGATATCCATTGGCTCATATTGGTTTTAAGTGGGGATTCTTCTTGTAATGTAGAAAACCAAACGCCTCCGATGATAACAATGTGGAACAGGATCGTCATGTATAATGCCTTTCTTCTGCTCTTTTTACGATTCTCTTCAAACAAATATTGACTCATGTTTCTCTTCATTTTTTGATAATGAGATAGAAACGGCCAAAGATTTGGGTTTATTTCAGCTTTAAAGTTAATAAATGTTAATCAATAAATTAACTTTTTACTAGCATTTAATGTGTTCATTAACAATGAAGCAACCGTCATCGGACCTACACCACCTGGTACAGGAGTAATAAAACTTGCCTTTGCAAGCAATGCATTATAATCTACATCACCTTTAAGACGGTATCCTCGTTTTGCCGTCACATCTTCTACTCTATTGATACCCACATCGATAATGACCGCTCCTTCTTTAATCATATCTGCAGTAATGAAATCCGGACGACCGATGGCAGCAATGATAATATCTGCCCGAAGCGTTTCTTCTTTCAGGTTTTGGGTGCGGCTATGAGTTAAGGTTACTGTGCAATTACCCGGATAGCCTTTGCCACTTAATAGAATACTGATAGGTTTTCCAACAATATTGCTCCTTCCTACAACAACGCAATGTTTGCCTGACGTTTCTATATTGTATCGCTTCAACATTTCTAAAATGCCATTGGGTGTGGCAGGAAGATAGGCCGGTATCCCCAGGGCCATACGCCCAAAATTAACAGGATGGAATCCATCTACATCTTTTTTAGGATCAATGGCAAGGGTAACGGTTTCTTCATCTATGTGGTCGGGTAGGGGGAGCTGTACAATAAATCCATCCACATCATCATCCTGATTTAGATCTTGAATGATACTGAGTAATTGTGGTTGGGTGATGTTCGCTGGTTTTCGAATTAATGTGGATTTGAAACCGCATTGTTCGCAAGAACGGACTTTATTTCTGATATAGCTTTCACTGGCCGGATTTTCTCCCACAAGGACGGCTCCTAAGTGTGGTATTTTACCACCATTTTCCCTAATCCGATCGACTTCATGTTTTAGTTCTTCCTTAATGGTCTTAGCCAAATGTTTTCCATCAATAATTGTGGCACTCATCGTTTTTTTTTGCAAAAATAGATAAAAGAAGGAGACTCGAAAGAAAATGGAAAGCTAGATTTTTTACATTAAATTTTCATTACATTTGTTAAAACAAAAACCAATACGAAGATGTATAGAAACCTAACGTGCCCCAACTGCGAAAAAAATATCCTTTCCAGTGATATCAATATTAATAAAGGGCTGGCAAAATGTAGTGATTGCCATGTTGTTTTTGATTTGGAACAGGAAATGGATAAGAACAGCCCGGCTCAGAAAGAAGAAATATTCGTGATTCCCAAAGGCATCGAAATGCTGAAAGTTTTTGGAGAACTGAATATAGAAATGAAATGGAGGCATTCTGTCAGTTTCTTTATGATGTTTTTTACCATCTTTTGGAATATTATGGTACTTCCTTTTGCTCTCATTGCTATTTTTACTGGAGAATTGGGAATGCTTTTGGGTATTAGTTTGCATTTATTGGTCGGAATCGGGTTGATCTTATGGGCTTTGGCAGCCTTGTTCAATACTACTTATATTGTTGTCGATGAACATTTCATCCGTATAGAACATCGTCCCTTCAAATTATTTTATAAAGAATATGAACTGGAAGTACTCCAAGTACAACAGCTCTATGTAAAAAAATACCAGAATGGGAGTACCAACGGTAATCCGAATTATGCTTTTGCCGTAATGATACAAATGAAAAATAAGGAAGAATTCCAACTCGTAAAAGGTTTGGCAAAACCGGCTCAAGCCTTATATATAGAACAAGAAATTGAAAAATTTATCGGTATTGAAGATAAACCGATGATAGGTGAATTCTAGAAAAAAATAAAGGGCTTAAGAATCGGCAACCCCCCAATTAGCCGAATCTCTCGCCCTTGTCTCTTTAGTTCTGATTTGCGATTTACTCTTGGATTCTAATCAAGCGGCATTCATACTTTTTTGATAAAAATCGTCCGAGACAGTCGGAGGAACATTCACGATTCCATTCTCTGAACGGAGGGTCATCAGATCATCAAATGCTTTTCTGAATGTTCCATAATCTTTTGTTTTCAAAAACAATACCAATTGTGCGTTTTCCTTAATACGAAGCATAATTTCGAAACAAATATCTGCTCCATCGTAATGGAATTTAGTAACTAATCGCTGTATATCTTTTCCGTATATCGCTAAATGACTCATTGTGTAATAATTTTGATGTGTTTATGGTTGTTCCCAAATAATTAATTTCATGTATCGTAATGCAATGATAGTTCCTAAATGCCAATGTAGTGCTTGGATTTAAGGCGAGTTGTGACATCAGTATTTTTCGATTATAAAAATTTATATATGTGGAGGAAAAAGGAGGTTTGGAGTAGATTTGTCATTTAAAACAGACACAATGTCATAGAAAATCAAACGGTACAAGATTTGATCCATTAATAAGCTATACATAAACTTGAAAAAATCACTTAGAATATGCAAAAAGGACATATCTCGGTACAAACAGAAAATATTTTCCCGATCATCAAACAATTTCTTTATTCGGATCAGGAAATATTCCTAAGAGAACTTATATCTAATGCTGTGGATGCCACGACAAAACTCAATGCTCTGGCATCGAAAGGAGTATTCAAGGGGGAAGTAGGGGATACCACCATAGAAATCTTATTAGATAAGGAAGCTAAAACCTTGACGATTAGGGATAAAGGTATTGGTATGGATGAAGATGAAGTGGAAAAATACTTGAACCAAGTAGCGTTCTCCGGTGCTAAAGATTTCCTAGAAAAATACAAGGATGAATCGGGGATTATCGGTCATTTTGGACTTGGATTCTACTCCGCGTTCATGGTAGCAGATAAGGTAGAATTCGTTACCAAATCTTACAAGAAAAACCGAAAAGGAGTGACATGGGTTTGCGAAGGAAATCCTGAATATTCTTTAGATAAAAATGATAAAAAAGAAAGGGGTACAGATGTGGTTCTTCACATCAGTGAAGATGCAACAGAGTATTTGGAGGACAACCGAATTTCAGAATTATTGAATAAATACTGTAAATTCCTTCCTGTAGAAATCCAATTCGGAACAAAAAAAGAATTTATTCCAAAAAGTGAGGATGAAGATGCCGAAATGGAAGAGTTCGAGGTGCCGAATATCATCAACAACCCCGATCCGATTTGGAAAAAGAAGCCCAGCGAATTGACGGATGAGGATTATAAATCATTCTATAATGAATTATATCCCTATTCTCAACCACCTTTATTCTGGATTCACTTAAATATTGATTACCCCTTCAATCTAACCGGTATTCTGTATTTCCCGAAATTGAACAACTCTTTGGAAGTTCAGAAGAATAAAATACAACTGTATTCTAACCAAGTGTTCATTACAGATGATGTGAAGGAAATCGTTCCCGAATTTTTGACCCTTCTACATGGAGTCATCGATTCTCCGGATATTCCTTTGAATGTTTCTCGTTCTTACCTTCAGGCAGATCGAAATGTAAAACGTATCGGAACACACATTACCAAAAAAGTGGCCGATAAACTGAATGATATGTTCAAAAAGGAAAGGGAAGATTTCCAAGGTAAATGGACAGACATCGGGCCATTGGTGAAATATGGTATGATTACCAATGATAAATTCTACGATAAGGCGAATAAATTCGCTTTGTTGAAAAATGTAGAAGAAGCTTATTTCACCTTAGAAGAATACAAGGAGAAAATCAAGGGCAACCAAACTGATAAACATAATAAGGTCATTGCTATTTATACCAGCTCTCCTGCCGAGCATGATAGTTTTATCCAAGCAGCTACAGATGAAGGATATGATGTTTTGGTAACGGATACCATGATCGACAATCATTTCATGCAGCAGTTGGAGCATAAACTCGGTGACATCACTTTTGTGCGTGTTGATTCCGATACGGTGGATAACTTGGTGCAGAAAGATGAGAAAAAAGAATCTGTTCTAAGTGAGGATGATCAAAAAGCAGTCGAAGAAATTTTCAAAGGACAGGTTCCTGAAGCGGGAGCCACCGTAACGATGAAGGCGCTTTCTCCCAATGCATTGCCGGTCATGATTACCAAATCGGAATTCATGAGAAGGATGAAAGAAATGCAATCGCTACAAGGTATGGGCAACGCGTTTCCGGATAGTTACAATGTAGTGGTGAATAGCAATCATCCATTAATTGCAGATAAATTATTGAAAGCGGAGAATGAGGAAGAAAAATCCAAATTGGCGAAGCATTTATATAATTTGGCACTCCTTAATCAGAATATGTTGAAGGGAGCCGACCTCACTGCCTTTATTAAAAAGAGCATTGATTTTATTGGGAAATAAATTCTTTGTAAAAGAATAGTAAACGGATTCCAATTTTTTGGAATCCGTTTTTTGTATATTGAATTTTAGAAAATATTAGCTGATGGCAGGAGGAATATTATCCATACTCATTTTCCTTTCTTTTTTTACCATTCTACAAGTGGTGGTTCAAATTATTCGACAACAAAAACATTTGGAGGATGAAACCCTCCGCAAAATTGTTGATACGACGATTAAAGATGAAGACAATTATGATGCTGCCATTGCACATTTAGGTATTTGTGAAAAATGCCAAAAACGTTTGGAAGAAATAAGTTTAGAATAAAATTATTTCTTCTGAAAAAAAATGCTACAATTTTTATTTTTGCTACATGGAAAAAGAAATTTCGGTTTTTGATATTGGCATTATCGGTGATTTAGATGCGACTGCAATTGCAGAGAATATTCGTAAAAAAGAATATACAGCACAAGAAGTTTTAGAAAGTGTACGCCTAAGAATGGAGACAGCAGAACCACAGTTAAATGCAGTGGTTGCCCATGACTTCGAATTGAACGAAATAAGAACCGAAGGCATTTTTGCCGGGGTTCCGATGTTTATCAAAGATTTGATTAATGCCAAAGGTTTTCCCAATAGAATGGGATCGTCTGCCATTCCACACCACATCCAAAAAAAAGATGATAAAGTCATTGCCCAAATTTTATCGACGGGCTGTCACGTAGTCGGTAAATCCTCTACTTCAGAATTCGGCTTATTGCCCAGTTGCGAAACATTGGTAAATGGCGATACACAAAATCCTCATAAAATAGGTTATTCTACCGGAGGGTCGTCGGGTGGGGCAGGAGCGTTGGTGGCGGCAGGTATCGTACCCATAGCACATACCATGGATGGCGGCGGCTCTACTCGTATTCCTGCGAGCTGTTGCGGATTGATCGGTTTAAAGCCTTCTAGGGGAAGACACCTGGAAAGTCCGACAAAACAATTGCCTGTTGATATTGTAACGCATGGCATTGTGAGCCGATCGGTTCGGGATACAGCGAATTATTATCATGCGATAGAACAATTCCAAAAACATCCCAAATTACCGCCCATAGGAAAAGTGGAAAACCCTCTTAAAAAAAGATTGAAAATAGGCTTGCTTACACAAACCCCTACGGGTATGGAGAGCCACCCAGATGTAGTAGACGTTGTATTGAAAACGGGTCGTACATGTGAAGGTTTAGGTCATGAAATAGAATATATTTTCAATCCTTTTTCTGATGATATTTTATTGGATTTTCTGACGTATTATTCGATGTTG
>JAHDDR010000125.1 GCA_020629255.1 Saprospiraceae bacterium
CAAATGGGCCAGTGATGTGGATGAAGATGGTGTGCCTGAAGGCATCATCATGATGTTGGAACCCATGACGGAATTCTACCAACAAGATGGTGAGGAAATCGACAGAAAAAATTGGTGGCATCTGTATCGCCATGTTTTCCGATATAAGAAATTGTTAGCCCAACTTTTTTTAGGACTTCTTATTGGTTCATTGTTACAATTAATCTTTCCATTCCTTACCCAATCTATTGTCGATTATGGTATTGATAATCAAGATTTAGCCTTTATTTATGTGATCCTTGCGGCTCAACTCATGCTGTTTTTTAGTCAAACGGCTGTTAATTTCATTCGGAGTTGGATCTTATTGCATATCGGAATGCGGGTTAATATCAGTCTTATTTCCGATTTTCTTATCAAAATGATGAAGTTGCCTCTCAAGTTTTTCGACATAAAAATGACGGGAGACATTCTTCAAAGAATACAGGATCATCGAAGAATCGAAACTTTCTTAACCTCTACAACTTTGAACGCCTTGTTTTCTGTTTTCAATGTTGTGATTTTTGGAATGGTTCTCCTTTTTTATAACCCGTATATCTTTTTAATCTTTATCGTTGCTACAGTCATTTACATTGTTTGGATCCTTCTTTTTCTGCGTTGGCGGAAAGAATTGGATCATAAACGATTCGACAAATTATCAGAAAATCATAATGTATTGATTGAACTGATTGGTGGAATGCACGAAATTAAACTCCACAATGCAGAACGAGAAAAAAGATGGAAATGGGAAGGCATCCAAGCTGGCTTGTATCGAGTAGGTGTAAAAAGCTTGGCTCTCGGTCAATGGCAATCCGCCGGAGCGAATTTTGTGAACGAACTGAAGAACATCATCATTTCATTCATCGCTGCCAAAGCAGTGATTGATGGTCAGATGACATTGGGTATGATGCTGGCTGTTCAATATATCATTGGTCAGCTGAATGGTCCAGTACAGGATTTTATGAATTTCATCCAGATGGGTCAAGATGCAAAAATAAGTTTGGAACGGCTGGGAGAAATCCATGATAGAGAAGACGAAGAAGACATCGAAAACAAAATCGATATCCTACCCGAAAACAAGGATCTTATTTTAGAACAATTGAGTTTTCGTTATTCCGGTCCCGATTCTCCCTGGGTACTAAAAAATATTGATTTAATCGTACCCAAAGGAAAAACCACAGCCATTGTAGGAACGAGCGGAAGTGGTAAAACCACCTTGCTTAAATTAATGCTTAATTTTTATCAGCCTACAGAAGGAAACGTCAAATTGGGAGAAACGAAATTGGACAATATCCAAAATAGAATATGGAGGGAGAAATGTGGTGTAGTGATGCAAGAAGGTTATATTTTCTCTGATTCAATTGCTAAAAACATCACATTAGGAGCTAAAAGAGTGGATAAGAAAAAATTATTAGAAGCGGTAAAAGTGGCGAACATCCAACAATTTATAGAAGGGCTTCCTTTAGGTTATAACACAAAAATCGGACAAGATGGAATTGGTTTGAGCCAAGGACAAAAACAAAGGATATTAATTGCCCGTGCCGCTTATAAAAATCCGGAATACATTTTCTTTGATGAAGCGACCAATGCCTTGGACGCCTACAATGAAATGATTATCATGGAAAATTTGGAAACATTTTCGAAAGGAAGAACCGTTGTAGTTGTGGCACACCGATTAAGTACGGTTAAAAATGCCGATAATATCATTGTTGTGGAAAAAGGGGAAATTGTAGAACAAGGCACACATCAATATCTTACGCAAATCAAAGGAGCCTATTATCATTTAGTGAAAAATCAATTGGAATTAGGATCATAAAACGGAACCATCAAACGAAAGGGGCAATAAGGATTTAGCTGATTCTAAATGGTAAATCGCTCCTGTTTCTCCCATTAACAAGATTTCTATCGGTGAATCTTGTCGGTTTTCGAATTCAAGCATAGTTTGTCTGCATGCTCCACAGGGAGAAATAGGCATATCAATCACATTTTTGGCACTTTTTACAGTAATTGCCATCGTCCGTATGATTTTGGAAGGAAAATCGGATGAAATCGTTGAAAGGACTACCATTTCTGCACACAAACATAAAGGATACGATGCGTTTTCCTGATTGGCTCCGGATAGAATTTCATCATTATCCAATATAGCCGATGCCCCAACCCGAAACCCAGAATAAGGAGAATAGGATTTATGAACCGCTTTCTTGGCTTCCTCCATTAATTTTTGATGGAGAGGAGATAATTCTGATAAACTTTCAAAAATTGTAACGGTAGTTCCTACTGTAATTTTTTTCATTCAAACGATTTAGATACTCTTGAACATTTTGTATCTGCTTTCCAATTTGGTATAAGCGTTAAAAAATGAGACGATGCTAAGAATCATTGCCCCTTTTCTATTGCCGAACCCCGAATTTATGTAAAATTGTGGTCTGATTCAATAAAAATGTAAATTAAGGTCTATCCTTATAACTTTATAAACGATAAAATGAAGAACATTCTCATTATAGGAGCCGGGAGATCTGCATCTGCTTGCATTAATTATTGCTTGAACCATGCTGCCGAAAATGGTGGTTTTGTAACCGTTGCCGATGCCAATCCGGAGCAAGCCCAAAAACGAATTAACAATCATCCGAACGGAAGAAGTGCTTGGCTGGATGTCAATAAAAGTAATGACAGGAAGGATCTGATTAGTCGGCATGATATTGTGGTATCTCTTTTACCCGCCCACCTTCACTTGTTGGTCGCAACCGATTGTATTAAATATCAAAAACATTTGGTAACAGCTTCCTATGTTTCCAAAGAAATGTATCGATTAGGCGATGAAGCCAGAAATGCTTCCTTGATTTTTATGGGAGAAATGGGATTGGATCCAGGCATTGATCACATGTCAGCCATGAAATTGTTGGATAATATCCGAGATAAGGGAGGTAATATTACAGCATTTCGATCTTATGCGGGCGGCTTAATCGCTCCTGAAAGTGACGACAACCCTTGGCATTATAAATTTACTTGGAATCCTAGGAATGTGGTATTGGCGGGTCAAGGAACTGCCCAATATATGGAGAATGGGAAATACAAATACATTCCCTACTCCCGATTGTTCAAAGAACATCATTCTGTGGATGTACCGGGCATGGGTCCCTACGATGCGTATGCGAATCGTGACTCTTTATTATACCGAGAAATCTATGGTGTTGAAGGCATCCCCAATATTTTGAGGGCTACGCTTCGGTTCCCCGGTTTTTGTGATGCTTGGAATGCTTTGGTTCAAATTGGATTGACCGATGGTTCCTACCCCATCCACGATGCGGATAAAATCACTTACCATGAATGGATGAATGCTTATCTACCTGCGGGTAATGGATCGGTAAAAGAAAGAATGGCAGATTTCCTAGGTGAAAAAATTGATTCCGATGTCATGAATAAATTGGAATGGTTGGGACTTTTCCGCAAGAAAAGAATCAATATGAAGCAAGCAACGCCAGCTTTGATACTTGAACACTTGCTATTGGATAAATGGAAATTGTCTCCTAAAGATAAAGACATGATCATCATGCAACATGAAATCGAGTATGAATT
Source organism: Saprospiraceae bacterium (assembly GCA_020629255.1). Lineage (GTDB taxonomy): Bacteria > Bacteroidota > Bacteroidia > Chitinophagales > Saprospiraceae > JAHDCE01. The sequence continues at coordinate 3,592 of JAHDDR010000125.1, forward strand.
GGATAACCAAAAGAAAAAGGTGGTTTCTTCAATGGTGATGAAGGGTAAAGATGAAAATGACACTGCCATGTCCCGACTGGTTGGATTGCCCATGGGAATTTTTGTCAAACTTATTATTGATGGAAAAATAACCACAACGGGGGTTAATATTCCGGTAATGAAGGAAGTCTATGATCCGGTTCTAGAGGAATTGGAAAAATATGGTGTGGTATTTAAGGAATATGAAACAGAGATGAGTTAATCATTGTAGAGTCAAAAAATGAGTCATCTCGAATTTTTATTTGAAACTTTGGGATGACTCATTTTTATAGGAAATTAATTCTCCTATTTCATTTGGGTTTTTGACATGTTGAAGCTTAAATGTAAGTGAAGTATCGAATTTTTTAAAATCAAATACCCTGTACGAAATTATGGGAATATATTTAAAGTGAATTTCTCCATGATCCAAGCCTTTAAATCTAACTACTTTTATATCTCTTATTTGGGATTTTTCAAAATAGAACTTTTTTTTCCTTAAAAAACCTGATTTAATATATACGTAATTTTCAGAAATAATATACTCCGTTTCCTTTTGGGCTTTTAAATTCAATAAATCAAGAATAGGGAATAAGAGTAATAAAACAATTACCAATCCTAAGAAGACAGCTATTCCTAATAAAGAAAAAACACTAAATCCATGCTCGAGAATTAACCTCACAAATACTACAAAAACAATAAATAAAAAACCATAAAGCATGATAAAAAACGGGTTCCCTTTTCCTAAAAAAAGATAATACCTAATTTCGGGTTTCCCTTCCCATAAAATTTCCTCATCCTTAAACGGATCATTTACAAGTATATCATCTAATATAGTGTCTTTCATCTCTACCAATCAAATTTTAAAGAAACATAATAATTCCTTCCTTGTGCTGGAATGATTCCCGGTCCGGGATAAGAAGCCGTCCGCCTTGTAAAATAATTTTGATTCGCCAGATTATTTATTCCAAATGACAAGGTGAACCATTTCCAAGTATAGGCAGTAGAAAAATCGAGTACAGAATAGGTTGGAATAATTCCTCTTGTTGCATTGGCTACAAATTCGGCATTTGTGGCATCTGAAAAGTGTTGGGTCGTTAAAGAATATTGCAAGGATGTTTTTAAATCTTTCCAATAAAAAGTAAAACCGGTTTTCCAATTCAATGGCGGAATCAATTCTACATCATTGCCTTGAATACCTGTTCCTCCCGACTGGTATTTTCCTTGAATAAAACTTAAATTTGAAAACACAACACATTTTATTTTTGATTCTTCTTTTATAAATTTCACAAGGTCGCTTTCTACATAGGTTTCTAAACCATAAATTAAAGCATTGCCAATATTCGTTCTGAAATCTACCAGGCTATTGACTCCTATTTCATTTTGAACTATTATATCTTTTATTCCGATTCGGTTATTGTATTTTAAAATAAAAGCCGTGGCATCTAATTTAATTTTACCGCCTATAATATTGCCTCTTAATCCGATATCGAAATTAAATCCTTTTTCATCTTGCAACAATGAATCGACGACTATATTCGGATTCTGAACGGCTAAATCTGTGAAATTAATGGGTCGGTAATTCTGACTGAAATTAGCATACAATTCTAAATCATCTTTTATCTTATATGAGGTTCCGATTCCGGTTAATAAAATATTTCTTTTATTCTTTTTTTGATCGGATATTCTTTCTTCGAAAACAATATCATTACCGGAATAAATTCTTTTATAAAAATATCCGTCGGATGAAGTTTTAATGTATTCGAAACGAACACCAGGGGTGATGGTCCATTTTTTATTCACATAAAATAAATGTTCGATGAATAATGAAAGATTCCGACTTGGAAAATCGTAGGATGAAATATTGGGTTCTTCCGTAATGAAAGAGAAATTAGCATCCGAACCATTCGAAGCCATGCCTTGTCTGTTTTCGGTAAATCCATGATAATATCTGACGCCGATTATAAAAGCGGCCGGTTGTTCTTTTATTTTATATTGATGTAAGAACCTTGTTTCGTTTCCGAAATTTTTATACTGCCCTAAAATTAAATCCCGTTCTCTCATGGGATCGGGTCTATTAATAGGCCCTAAATCTCCTAGGGCATCACGACCTGCATATAAAAAGAAATTCCTAGAATTAATTCTTGTTTTTTTATTGAAAAAATACGTAAAATTCAGAGCCGCCAAATTCCAATTTACTTTAAACCAATTTCGTTCTCTTTTGGATTGGAACGGATTTTCCTCAAATTCGAAATCTTGTAAACCGCCCGGTTGTTGGGATAAATAATCCATAAAAGTATATTCTCCTTTTATCGTCCATTTATCGTTGGGTTGGATGCGAATAGAAGCGTAAGCCGTTTTTTGATTAAATTCGGAATTAGGTCTGAACCCCACTCCTTTTTTATATTGGAAAAAGGAATAATAATTCAAGGTATTTTTTTGTCCATCTACAGAAGTAAAAGAATTAATGAATTGATTGGAACCATAAGTATTTTCTGCTGTAAAATGAAAAGGTTTATCCTCTCTTCCTTCCTTAAAAATAAAATTCAATAATCCACCGAATTGAGGGCCATATTGTAAAGAGGCAGCACCCCGAACCACTTCGATACGATCCAATGCTTGAACAGGAGGTGTGTAATAACTTTCCGGATAACCGAGGGCATCTGCACTGATGTCATATCCATTTTGTCGGGTATTAAAATTTGCAGAACGATTGGGATCGAGGCCCCGACCTCCTATAGACAGCTGCAAGCCTGCTCCATCATTTTCATGAATGTTCAAGCCTGAAATCCCTTTAAAAATTTCCCTTGGATTATTGGATGCCACATTTCCTACTACAGATTCCAAGCGGACTATTTCGCTTTTCTTACCTCCATAAATTCCGAATTTTTCTACATTCCGCAAAGTACCAACACCCTCCCCTTCTTTTTTATCTGTAATAGTTGTTGTGTTTAATTGAACGGTTAATTTTTGAAGAAAGAAATTTTGTTCGACGTTCTCTTTTTCAATTTTTATCTCTTGGGTCAATGCTCCATATCCATCAGAAAATATTTGAAAAAAATATGTACCAAAAGTTATATTCTTTATCTGATAGCTTCCATCTTTCTTTATTGGATACGTTTCTCCTAATTCTTCTACAAATATTTCTCCTTGCGAAACCTTAGAATTATCTTCTTCGTCAAAAACGATTCCTTGCACATGAGCCACCTGAGACATCAAGGAGCATGACAACAAAATCATCCCCCATAAAATCATAATTCTTTTCTGCATTTTTATTCCTAGCATTTCTACTCTCATTTATTTTTGAATGGTAAAATCCATTCTTTATTTCTCCAGGTATCTTTCAAATCCAATACATTGGCATTAGGTTCAATGAGTTGTTGGCTGGGTCTGTTATTTAATGCTACATGTATATTGGCTGTTACTTTCGCCTGTTCTATTCCATATCGTTCCTTGAAATCATTGGCAATTATTTTAGCAAATTGTAACATAAAATCGGGTTGGATAGACATTTGTTTTTCTTGGAATTTAGTCAGGTATTTTGAATTTTGAATTTCTGCTTTCTTTCCGGTTGTTTTGTCTTCGATCATAAAAATAGCCGTACCTGTTTTTTCTACCAGCATTACCCGCCAAGCAAAACGATAGCCTTGTTCATGCCAAAGATTATTACCGGGATAAATCAAATACCTCAGGGGAAAAAGAATTTGAATCAGAGTATAAAAAATAAAACTGTTCCGGATAAATAATCTAAAATTGAAATGGGGTTCGACTTTATTTCCCCAATAATCCCGTGTCAAGAATTTTTCATATAATCGATTGTGCCATTTATCAGAAAAAAAGATAAGGGTTCCGAAGGTCATGATAAATGGAAACATTCCGATATTAAATAATAAATAGGTCATAAAATGAAATGCAACGACAAGTGCATAGGCCCAAGATCTTGTTTTCCGAAAACACAATAAAAATCCGATGCTTAAATCGTACACTGCTCCCATCCATGAAAAAACAAAAGCTACCCATCCGAATTGAAAAAAATATCCTAAGATAGGTATATCGGTATGTTCCGGTAACCAGATAGACAAGGGCATTGCTCTGAACAACCAATCTGTATTTAATTTAGCATATCCGGCAAAAAAATAAACAACCATGAATTGGAACATCAAAATATAAATACAAATGGCAGGTATTTTCCTTTGTATTATTTTTGGAAACAATAATGCATCTAAAGAGAATGCTCTATTCGCTGGAAGGAATATCATTAAAAATGCCAATAAAACGACCAAATAATAATGGTTCAAATAATTGGTGGCATCTATTAATTCTACATATGTGAAAGAAAGAAAAAAAACAAGGATAGAAATTCGATATAAAAATCCGAGTAAAATAAAAAATGCACTGAGGGCAATTACATAGTGTATCATATACATCATGTTAGGTTCTAAAACCTGCACCCATTCGAAGCCATAAAACTTAAAATGATACGATGGTTCTATAAATAATTTATCGACCCATCCCTTTTGTATAAACCGAAGTGTCCCAAAACACATCAAAGCTCCAAAAACGATACGGAAAGTGATTAGGGGAAAAATAGATCGTTCTTTGAATAAAAAAAGATCAAAGGATTGTATAGCATCTTTGATCTTTTTTTGGAAATAATATGTTTTGTTTTCTTTATCCATAAAAAATTAATCCGAATCGCTGGCATTGTCTACATAGGTAATTGACACACACAAAGCGGAGGGCATATCTGTTTTTAAATAAATTAATTGATTCGCCATAGGCACATAAGCATCTTGTACCAGTTGTGGCGAATTTACAATAGATTCGGATAAAGGTTCGGGTATATTATTTAACACAGCAAGAATATTATCAAAATTCTGGTTAATGATCGTCGCTAATAATTCCTGCTCTTTTCTGGCATCGATAGTGTTCAGGTAGTCATCCAAACCTTGTCCTGTCCAACCCGTAAAAAATCTTTTTGTAGCATTTATATTAGCTTTCAATAAATTCAATGAATGCCTTGAATGATACCCCTCTACCGCATCAGGAATGGCATCCAATTCTATATCTTGTAAACCGGAAGGAATACCCAAACGTTCTCTACGAGTTCTTTCATAATTTTGGCTTAGTGAATTAATTAATAAGCTCAAGGAAGAGCCATCTGCCCTGCCCGTGTTATTTACGAATACATCGCGATAATTCTGTTCCCATTCGTTGTGTACCGTTGTGATGTTATTCAGAACCGACTGCATTACATCTTTTAGGTATTGTTGATAATTTTCTGATAAGGGATCATTGGTATATTTTTCTATAATTAAATCTTCGGTTTCGGCTAAGCCAAACAATAAATAATCGAGGGCAGGTAAACCGCTATAAAAATTATTGGGTGCTTCTAAATCATAAGACCCAGCAGAAACATTGGCTTCTAATAAAACTTCGGATACGGGGAAATTATTAATTTTAGAATTCAATTGAATATCTTCCGACGGTCCGAAATTAAATTGTTCTGCTTTTTGCCATTCTTCGTACAGAGCCCAGAATGCCACTTTTGCGTTAAAAAGTGATGCAATAGATGGTTCATTACAAAATGCTTGAATAGCACTGTCTAAACTTCCTGCAAAATTCCTCACAATAGAAAATGCTGGAACGACAACCACATCTGCCATATTTTCCAACATGGCTTTTTCATCAAAATCATGATTATTACAAGCATTATTTTCATTACCACAAGAAGGAATAAAAATGATGGAGATAAAAAATATTAAAATTATAATTCTGTTCATCGGATTAGAATTGATTTTTTAAATCTTCCCAATTATAAATTTGGGCGAGTGTATTTTTTGCATTTTCCAAATCAGAAAGTGAGGTGTTGTAGAAATTCATAGAAAGAAATTCAGAGCTTCCTCCAAGCATTTCCAATATATTATTTATTTCGGTTTGGTTGGCTTTCGATTCCGGATTAAAAGGAATCGAATAAGCAAAAGCAGCAGCTTCTGTTAGCGCATGTGCCCGAATCGCCATATCATTAAAATTAGAAATGGCACTATTGATATAATGCAAAGAAGTCGAAGCAGCGACCACATCCCATTGTTCTCTGATTTCTGTAATTTTCCGATCCCTTGTATTTAAATCATTATTAGAAATGGCAGCCCGACCGGCAATATAGGCATCCATTATGGTATGATTGGTGGTGAGTACAGCATTCCTATTATCACAATATTTACCCCAAAAGACAAGTCCATCTTTATTCGTTGGAAAATCTGTGGGCACACCTAAATAACCAAAAGACTCATCCCAATGATGTTCCATTTTTGTGCCTTGCCCTTCTATCATTTCTTCATTATCAACATCCATTCTTTCAGCTCCTAAATAAATGGCTGTTGCCTGATACATAAAGACAGCTCCCATCAAACCTTTTTCTATGGCTTGGGCATATTCCAAACCGTTAGCATTTACGAAATAGGTTTTTGAACCGTCTAACGAGGTTATCAAACCGGGTGTTCCTTCGGATGCAACACTTGAGCTTTGGCTGTCTGTAGCTGCATTTTCAAATACATCATCAAATAGAATTGATTCGGTGGCTGCCGTTTTATCCTTGAGTTGTTTGGTTGCTCCATATGTGCCTACCCACTGGGCCGTTGCCGGATTAGAATTGGCATACATAGAAGCCAAACGACCTATGTCTAAAACATTTCCATCTAAAGTAGTATTAATATAGTCTTTGATTTCTTGCAACATCCCCAACCGATCCAACTGTCCTTGATAATTCATCGGTGAAAAATCGTATGTGGTGGGTACTTCGTAGTGGTTATCGTTATCGACACAAGAGAACGTGAAGAAAACCAAGAAAAGAAATACGGGTAATAAACGTTTCATACTATCCTTTAGATTTAATTAGACTTAGTCTAAGTAAGCGCAAAGGTAATTCTAGTCAGCGATTTTCACAATACCGCTTGTTAATAAAAATGGAAATACCTAACATTCGGGATATGGCTACAATTTTTTGACCCCTCCGTTCTCTAACGCATACTTCTCTTGGGAGTCGGAACAGATTGCTTCACCATTTTCAAAGTGCAATTTCATTCCTGCCTCACTCATCCATCCGATTTGATGGGCCGGATTCCCCACCAAAAGAGCATAAGGTTTTACATCTTTGGTTACCACAGCGCCCGCCCCTATAAAACAATACCTGCCTAATTCAATTCCGCAAACAATGGTGGCATTCGCACCGATAGTTGCTCCTTTCCGAACGATTGTAGTTTTATATTCCGATTTACGCTCCACCCCACTCCGTGGGTTCATTACATTGGTAAACACCATTGAGGGTCCGAGGAAAACTTCATCCTCACAAATAACTCCTTCATAAATGGATACATTATTTTGGACTTTTACTTTGTCTCCCAATCTCACTCTATTCGCAACAAAGACATTCTGCCCGAGGCTACAATCTTTCCCAATTTCGCATTTGGGCATCAAGTGACAGAAGTGCCAGACCTTGGTTCCTTCACCTATTTCTGCTCCTTGCTCTACAATTGCCGTGGGATGTATGTATATATTATTTTGCATCGATTCTATGGCAAGTATATTCAATTTTGATTAAAATTCTTTGGGTTAATCGACATAATGTGAATCCTAAAATTCAAGGCATTATATTCAAAAAACCTATTCTATCAAAATTATAATATCTCAAACTATTAAAATTCAATCATTTAAACCAAAAATCAAAAATAAGATAAACAAACTAAAATGACAACCTATATTTTTTTGTTCTTTATTATAAAGAATTTCCTCCCTATTATGCATGTGTTTTTAAAATATGATGGGAAGCCCCATCCAAAATAAAAAGAAAATAAATTTTCTCACATTCAAAAATCAATACCCTAAATGGTGGATTCCACATTACCTTTTACCCACGACATCCTACTTACCGGAGGGGCTGGTTTCATTGGCATCGGATTGATAGAATATTTTATTCGACAACAAAAACGAGTAGTTTGCCTAGACACAAATTTTGCTGACTCTAAAATAAAGGATATTTCATCTCCTTATCTCACCAAGGTTGAAGGAAGCGTCCTTGATACAAAGATCATAGAAAAATGGATTTCCTGCTGTGAAAAAGTAATTCACTTAGCTGCTGTTGTTGGAGTTGATTATTATATCCAACAACCAGAAAAAGTATTAGATGTAAATATTATTGGCTCTAGAAATGTAATTCTTGCTTGTAAAAAATATAACCGCCCTGTAGTTTTGACCAGTACAAGTGAAGTTTATGGCAAAAATAATGAACAACTCAATGAAGATAGCGATTCGATTTTTGGTTCATCCCAAAATAGTCGTTGGAGTTATGCCATTTCCAAATTGTCTATGGAACATTATGCACATGCACTAGGCAAACAAGGTTTGGTTTATTCTATTGTCAGATACTTTAATGTGTATGGTCCTTACATGGCATCTCATGACAAAGGAAGGGTCGTTGGAAAATTTCTAGGAGCTATCAGAGACAAAAAACCTTTAGTATTGGTGGATGGAGGGAAAGCTGTTCGGTCTTTTTGCCATATAGATGATGCTGCAGAAGCTACGGGTAAAATACTTCTCAAACTTTCTACCCGGAGTCGACTCAACGGACAGTCTATTAATATTGGCAAAGAAGAACCAATCAATATTGAGCAATTAGCTGAAATCATGATTCGACTTTCCGGTCATAAACATGGGGTAGAAAATAAAACGGGCTCTGACTTTTTTGGAAAAGGGTTTGAAGAAATCCCCCATCGCAGTCCCAATGTTTCCAAAATGAATACGTTCTTAAATTTCGAAGCGATAATTGATATTGAAAAAGGTATCGCCAAAACACTACAAGCCTGGGGTTTCCTTAAACATCCGGAGAAGGTAAAAAAACAGGAAAAAGAACAGAAAACCATACCAACTATAAAACCCATCATAGAAGCTGATTCGAATTTATTACTCCACTACAAAAAAAGTTTGGATACAGGATGGGTGAGCAACAATGGTCCTTATTTAAGAGAATTTGAACAAAAATTAACCCATTTTTTAAACGTACCGGAATTAGTTGTGGTATCCAATGGAGCAGATGCCATTTTAATTTCATTGATCATTATGGGAATCAAGGGAAAAGTCGTTTTGCCTTCTTATACATTTATTGCTACTTTGAATTCTGTAGAAATGAATGGTCTGACTCCTATTTTTTGCGACATAGATCCAGAAACGTTTACACTTTGTCCAAAAGCTCTTGAAAAAATATTGGAAGAAGAAGAAAATATCGGATGTATTATTCCTATAAATGTATTTGGTGTACCTGCGGATTTGACATCTATCAATATTCTAGCAAAAAGAAAAGGTATCCCCATATTTTATGATAATGCCCATGGAATGGGTGTTGAGACACATGGCGAATTTTTATCTTCAATTCCAATGATGCAGAGTTCTAGTTTTCATGGAACAAAAGTTTTACCGGCTATAGAGGGTGGTTTAATTTATAGTCCAGATAAATATTTAATGAATGAAATCCGCCAATTTAGAAATCATGGAATTGCATCGAATGTATTCCAATCCAAAACAGGGATGAATACCAAAATGGACGAGCTTCGTGCCATTACCGGATTACATTCCCTTGCACGTTTCAAAAATACATTATCACAACGTAGGGAATATGGCCATCGCCTTCGAGAATTTATTTTTGCTACATTTGATGATTGTTTCGATCTTCAAAAAATACCGAAAGGAGTAAAACCAAATTTTCAAAATTTTGGTGTAATTCATAAATCGAACAAAGCACTACATGAATTAATAGCAGAATACAAAAGGAAGGGAGTAGAAACTCGTTCATATTTTAATCCCGCTTTACATTTACTAGAAAAATTTGAAGGAAAGAAACATCATCTTCCAATAACTGACTATATTTTCAATTCTTTGCTGTGCCTACCTCTGCATAGTACAATGTCTGAGGAAACTTTGTCAACGATAGAAAATAGTCTAATCCATGTAGCAGAAAAAATGGAATTGGGAGAAATAAAAATCCCTATCAACATCTAATACTAATCCATGTTTGGAATCTGTATTAATAATTTTTTAGTATTTTTCTCATAGACGAGGCATTTTTAGAAG
>JAHDDR010000126.1 GCA_020629255.1 Saprospiraceae bacterium
CTATTTTCTCAATTTGATTCGAATTAAGATAGAGTGTATTCAAGTCCGTCAGTTGTTCCAGATTTTCTATTTTCGTAATTTGATTCCGAGAAAGAGAGAGTTCCTTTAAATGTATTAACTCATTTATTTCTTCAGGAATTTCAGTTAAACCCAATCCACTCAAATCAAGATCTGTTTCTTTGTTCCTAGCACATTCCTCTATTTTTTGTAATGCTTTAACTGGTGTTTTTCCCATGGTATATTTTATTTTTTTTAAATTACCTCCACAATATCTACTCCTTCTATATCTCCTTGTATTTGTTCTAGACTTACGCCTTTTACAGCCGCTTTAAAATGCAATAATTTTTCTTCTACTTCACTTTTGGGTATGGCAATTTTAATGCGGGCTGCTTCTTGAAAATCCTGTTGTATTATTTTTATTTCATTTTTTTTCAAGGCGTTCATCACTTGGCTCATCCATTCGTAACCAAAATGTATCTCTAGGAAAGTTTCTACGGTTTTTTCTATAATTTCTGCATCCTGTAAAGCATCGGCGGTAGAGGTTTTGTAGGCATTTATTAATCCCGGTACGCCTAATTTGGTGCCGCCAAAATAGCGTATAACGCCTACTACAATATTGGTTAATCCAAAACTGTCTATTTGCCCGAGAATGGGTCGGCCCGCAGAGCCGGAGGGTTCGCCATCGTCATTGGCCCGGTAATTGTTTTTATCCAAACCCAAGCGGTAGGCATAACACAAGTGCCTCGATTTGGGGTGTTCCTTGCGTATGGCTTCCAATATTTCTTTTATATCCTCTTCGGTATAAACGGCATGGGCATAGGCCATAAATTTACTGCCCTTTTCCCGATATATTCCTTCAGCGGGTTCCGATATGGTGAGGTAATTATCGGGTGCCATTACAGTTGTTGTTCCATCCAATCGTAGGTGAATTGGAACACGTCCGGATGTTCCGGATCGTTGTGGATTTCGTGATACAATCCCTCCCAAATTTTTCCGCTAACGTTGTCTACACGGGCTATGAAGGCTTCGGACGCCGGGCAAGAAGTAACCTTGTCGTCTCCGCCATGCATCACCAAAGTAGGCACCGGCATTTTTCCAGAAAATTGGTTCAATTTTTCGCCAGCATCCATCATCGCCAATCCGGCTTCGGCAGAAACATAGGCATGCACCAAAGGATCGTTGACATATTTTTTTACGACTTCTGCATCTTTGGAAACATGGTTGGGGTCCAAATTACTTTTGTTATTGAATTTGGGATAAATATTCCGCATCACTTTACCGAGCATTACCAAAAATTTGGGGGCTTCGAATGCCAATTTTATCCAAGGACCCGTCACTACGGCACAGCTAACGTTGGGTGTGCGGTCTATGACATAATTCAAGACGTGGTTGCCGCCGGCACTGTGTCCATAAATGATTTTAGGAAGGTTGGGGTAGGAGGATTTTGCTTCTGCCATTAATAAATCCAATTCGTCCATATAATGGCTGTAGGAGGGGGTGTGTCCTCTTTGTCCACCGGTTTTTCCATGTCCTCTGCGGTCGGTTCCGATAACGGCGTATCCTTTGCTGTTGAAGAATGCAGCGAAATGGTCGTAGCGGTCGATGTGTTCTCCGAATCCATGTACTAAGCAGATGACGGCTTTTGGGGCGTCGGTTTCCCAATGGCAGCCGTAGACTTTGAGGTTGTCGGAGGTTTGTATTTCGAATGTTGATTTTGACATATTTCTTTTGATTTTGTTCTTAATGCGAAAATAAAGAATACTGTAATTATGGATTATTTTCTTTTGCCTTTGATGCAAAAGAAACAAAAAATCAAGGCTGTGACCCTTTCTTAACGCTCCAACAAATTGAAAATACTAAATTCAAAAAACTCGCCTTGATCTTATTTTTTTCAATTGATTTGAGGGAAAGAATAAAATGAATTTTTTTAGTAAACTTCATCCTTGCTCAAACAGTTTTGAATTTTATACGTATTTTCTGCTTTGTTTACACTAAAAGTGTCAATGCCAATTATATGGTTTTGGTAAAAATAAAAAGACCGGAAGGATTTCCACAATCCTTCCGGTCTTTTTCGTATCAAATATATTTGCAGTACTTATTCAACTCTTTTCCCATTGTCGTATTGAATGACTTTTGCGGCGGGGAAACGAGGTGTGATGATGGTTTTCATATAGCTGCTAGCTTCTTTTTCGCTGCTGAAACCACCTAATAAATAAGCGAATTCTCCATTTTCTTTTTGCTCCATTTTTACTTGTCCATATTGTTTGAAAATGGAATGGTCCGAAGATAATTCGATGCCAGAATTGAAAAACTCGACCATATAACCGGTATAATCGCTTGCCAAAGATTTAGGACCGACCTTGGTGGTGTAATTATCAGCAATGTTCTTTTTGGGTGGAGGAGGAGGGGGTGTTCCTTCTGCCATTTCGCCGGTTGCTCTGTGATCTTCAAATTCTGCATTAGGAATGTCTTCTTCTTTTATTTCGGGAACTTCGGCTTCTACATCTTCACCAAAAGCACCGGAGGTGGAAGGTCGGGAAGTAATCACTTCTTCCACGACTTCTTCGACTACTGTTTCCGTTCTTGTTGTGGGTTGTGATGTGATAGGTGCTTCATCAGGAACCGGCATTACATTTTGTTCTGTAATGGGTTTTTCATTTTGGATTTGGATTTCTTTTTCGATGGCATCGGGTAATTTCCCATCTTCTCCTACTTGGATAACTTCCGTATCATCCCAAGTAAAACTTTCGATAGATTCTCCTAGGATGATTTGCATCAGACTTTTATCATCATATGGATCTTTTTCGGTAAATCCGATTACTCGAATCATGGTTCTTCGGTTCTTTTCATGTTCTGCATCCGAACAATTGACACCATTCGTACAACGATTCATGATTTGTGTTTCGCCATAACCTTGTGCCTTGATCCTTGTGGGCGGAATGCCACCTTCCCGCATCACATAAGCTACTGCAGAACGAGCTCTTTTCTGTGACAGTTCCATATTGTAGGCATCTTTTCCCCTAGCATCGGTATGTGAACCCAACTCGATGATGAAGCTGGGGTTATCGCTCATCATAGCAATGACTTTATTCAACTCTAAAGCAGCATCGGGTCGGATATCCCATTTGTTATAATCGTAATAGATATTTTCGATTTGGATGCTTCGATTCATGTTTACCCTATCCAATTCGACATTTGCCAAAAGAGAACCCATTTTGTTGCCTTCGGTCAAATTATCCGACACATTGGGTTGTACTTTTCCCATTCCTTCAAAGCAAAGGATACAGCCTTCTACGTTTACCCTTGCCTCCATACGCTTGGTGAAATATCCCTTCTTACGAATCATGATGGTATAATGATTTCCTTGTTCGAAGGTGTATTGGAAATTGGGATGGGGATGGTTCTTCAAGACCAATTCCTCCTTTTTTGTCGTATTGTTGAAAATTTCGATCAAGGTGCTATCCAAGGCCATTTTGCTGCCATCACCCGAACGGGCAGATTCGGCTAAGGTCACATCAAAAAGATAACCCGGTTTACGTTTCATTTCCAACTTTACGTAATGCGTCTTTTCTGCGGACAGTTCATCGGCTTCGATAAAGACTTCTTTGTCTTCAAAAATATCTTTCCGAGCTTTGATTCGATATTTTTCACCTAAGGGTAATTCTACTTGGAATTTCCCGTCCTTATCCGTTACGGTTTCCGCTTTGATGGCATTGATTGAACTATAAACGGTAATTTGTACTTCTCTCAGGTAACCCCGATTATCCGTTTCGAATGCATAACCTTCTACGGTTGCATTTTGAGCGAAAACCATGTGGCTAATAAAGAATAGAATCAATATGGGAAAAATACTTTTTTTCATTTTTAAATCACATTTTGTTCTTGATGTCCTCTTATCTAGATGTAGAATCTGATAGAAGGGTTGTTAAAACGTTGTTAATCCGTAAAACGTACAAATTGTTCGGGATGGGATTTAATGTATTGTTCTAATTTTTTATAAAATCGAGCTTGTTTCTTATGATATTCTTTATTGAATTGCTTGAAGTAGGGTGTTAGATCCTCCTTTCCTTCCACGTTTAAACTCCTGTAGGCATTATATTTTGTGGCGGCTTCTTTATTCATGGCATAGAAATCATCATCGCCGGTTAAATTAATGACTTGGAGCATGTCGACATAATTATCGGCATGTGGGGATTTATAGAATTGTTCTATCCCGCCTTCAAGAATGGTTTCATCCATTTTCCTAAAATAATACAAGCATTTTTGTCCGGGAGATAATAAAGGGAGCACCTGAGAAGCATCCTCATCCATATCGAATATTTTGGAATAGATGGGGTGTATGAGTTGCATTTCCAATTCTGCGATGGGTGTGGCTTTGAATTCTTCTTCGTTCATTTCTGTCAAAAGTGTCCATTCCTTGTCTTGAGAACTAGGTGGTATCAAATCCGGATTAATTCTGGCTTGGGCACTGCTGCTGTCATAGGTAGTAGGAGAGACTACATTTTTATCTATGATTTGAGGTTCGGTTTTAGGCTCTACCTTGGGTGGAGTATCTACCAATGAATTTGTAGTAGATGTTTCGGTTCCTCCATTGCAGGCAAAGAGCAAGCAGATAAAAGGGGCAAGGATGATTAGAAGATGTCTCATAGTTTGTCAACTCGTTTTAGATCCAAGAGGTTCAAAGCGTTTTTGTTGATGCCTTTGATGTTACTCCGGGTAAATACGGCTGTTTCGTCGTAGAACAAAAATATAACAGGAGCTTCATCAATTACAATTTTTTCCATCTCTTTATAAAGATCATAACGTTTGTTAGCATCTAATTCGCTGAGTGAAGCTTCGTAAAGTTGGTCGAATTTTTCGTTTTTGAAGCGAGGATAGTTGGGGGGGGCGGGGTTTCCTCCATAAAAAACAGTCAGAAAACTTTCTCCATCTGGGTAATCGGCAATCCAAGAAGCCCGGAAGAAATCGACTTGTTCTTTTTTCATCATTTCACGAAGCGTAGCCGATTCTAAGGATTCTATTTGGACATTGACGCCCAATTCTTTCCATTGCCGGGCAATGAAGGTGCAAAGATCCACGTATCCTTTGGTGGTCATTAATTTGATTTCAGGAAGTCCTTTTCCATTCGGATACCCAGCTTTTTCTAACAATGCTTTTGCTTTTGTAGGATTGTACTCATAACCAATATTTTTTTCATCGTAGGAAGGAAGTCCGAAAGGGGTAAAGCCGGATTTGGCGGCTTTCCCTACATTGTTCCTCAATTGTTGAAGCATTAATTTTCTGTCGATGCCATAATTCAAAGCTTGGCGAAGTTCTTTATTTTTTAAAAGGTTATCTTCCTTGTTCATATTTATGCCTAAATATTCCGAATTCAAGAAAGGAATTTTGATGAGTTGGACATGATTTTTTAATGCTTCTTGTAAATGACCTTCTTGAGTTAATAGCTCATCAGAAAAAGAAGATTCCAAACCTGACATGTAGTCTAGGTTACCTTTTTTAAATTCGAGGAATGCCGTCTTGCGATCGCCTACGAAACTAATTTTCACACCATCGAGTATGGGTAATCCGGATTCAAAATAATTTTCATTTTTTTCTAAAAATAAAGCTTGCCCTTCTAACCAATTTTTAAATTTGAATGGTCCTGTTCCTACCGGATTTTTTCTAAAATCATTTCCATAATGTTCTATGATTTCTTTAGGGACAATTGAACAATATTGCATGCTCAGAATTCCCATAATGGGATTAAACGGTTTTTTTAATTTGAGGACAAACGTATTTTCATCCCTAGCAGAAAAAGGCTCATTTTCTGCTACTCGATCTTTAAAAATCCAAGCACCGGGAGAACCGGTGGTTTCATCTATAATTCTATTAAAGGAATACACAACATCTTGGGCAGTTACTTTTCGTCCTTTTCCTTCTTTAAAATTAGGGTGGTCGTGGAAGAAAACATCATCTCTTAGATGAAACGTAATTTCCAGGCCATCTTCTGATTTTTCCCAACTTTTAGCAATACTGGGTTTTACATTTAATCCTTCATCCAATTCAACCAAACCATTAAATAAATGATGGACAGCCCAAATGTTATTTTGGCTTCTTGCAAAAGCAGGATCCAAAGAAGTAATGGTGTTGGGTTGATTATATTTGAATATTTTTTTTACTTCGTTCGTTTCTCCTGAATTATTGTTTCCACAAGAAAATAAAATGAAAATTCCAAATAAAAAAAATAGAATATGATTATAGTGCTTCATAACGTTTTGTATAAGACAACAGAATTTTTCAAAAAATTAACAGGCTAAAAAATCGTCCAATTGTTGACTGATGGTATCTTTTGTACCTTGATCTTTTAGTTTACCGGCATCATCTAACAATAAATGACATCCAGAAATCGGTAATTTGTTGGGATGGACAGTGATGCCAATGTGATGTAACATTCCGGTAAGGTGTTCCATGCCTCTTAAGTTGCCGGCACGTCCCATGGCTACACCGGTAAGCAAGGCTTTTTTCCCTTTGAAAGTTTCTTTGATTTTCCGGACAGACAATGCATCGATAAATAATTTCACAACACCGGGAATACTGCCATTGTATTCGGGCGTGATGAAAATAAATTTATCACTTGGAATAAGAATATTGTCTTGTGCTTCTTTCAAGGCATCGGAAACATTTGCTTCGTTGTACATGTCGGCTTTTAACATGCCTTCTTGTACATTTTCCAAGCAAAGAACTTCGACTTTTTCTGAAGTTTTGCTTCTTAATTCTTGGGCGTAATGTTCTACGTATTTATGTGTGTTCGAATTGGGGCGATTGGTTCCACAGATAATGGTAATCATTTGTTTGTATTTAATTTTGTGCAAAGGTAATGATTTATAAATCAAGTTCTATTTTTTGGCTTAAGGAATAGTTGAATGGCATTTTTGTTGAGCCAATGATTTTTTTCTTTTGGTAGATAAGAAAAGCAATATTGGATTAAATAAACAATCAATACTCCGAGGCAAGCACCGAATAAAATGTCTTTTAAAAAATGTTCGAATAAATAGATTCTGGATATTCCGACGGTTAATGCGATATAAAAACAAAGCATGCCTAATGTGATATTTTTGTTCCAAATAGCCAATAGATAAAATAAGGCAAAACCTGCCATAGTGTGCCCGCTAGGAAAACTAGCATCACCATTAAAAACTTCGACGCCTTCAATTAAATTAATGTCATCGATCCAACCTCTTTCCGTAAAATACCAAATGGGACGTTTATGCCTGAAAAAAGATTTTAGAGTGAAACTAATTAACATAACGGTTAGTCCTGTAATGGGAATCATGACCGCTAAACGAATACTGATAAAAACAAAAGCTAAAAGGGTTAATATTCCATAAATAAATTCTTCGGCTAATTGCGTACCATAAATAAAATATTGATTCCAAAATTCAGTGCGATTATCCGAAAAAAAACGGAGTGCATCCCCTTGTTCTATTTTTAATAATAGAAGAGCAGAAATAATGACAAAAAGAAAAAAAGGGATCAAATAACCCCAGTTATGTTCTAACCGTTTCATGATTAAAAATTATAACCGTTTAAGAATTCTTGAGTTGACATTTTCTTTTTTCCTTGTAATTGTAATTCTAAGATGTCCAAAGAACCATCTTTTGTAGAAATTTTTATAAATAATTTATTGTCCGAAATAATTTTGCCAGGAATTTCGTCTATTTTTTCAGTAGATTTTTGGGTTCTAAATATTTTTAGCATTTTTCCATCTAAATCTGTCCATGCAGCGGGGTAGGGGGAAAGCCCCCGTATAAAATCAAAAACTTTTTGAGTGGGTTGATCAAAATTTATTTGGCAGGTTTCCCTAAATATTTTTGGTGCTTTTGTAGCTTCGGAATCATTTTGTTCTAAAAGAGAATAATTATCTTCTTCAATTGTTTTGACTGATTTTACAATTGTTTCCGCTCCCAATACTTTCATCCTATCATACAATTCACCTACGGTTTCTTCTTCGCCGATAGATAATTTTTCCATGAATAAAATATCGCCGGTATCTATTTTGTGTTTCAAGAAAAAGGTAGTGACTCCGGTTTCTTTTTCTCCATTAATTATTGCCCAATTAATAGGGGCGGCCCCTCTATATTTTGGGAGTAAAGAACCATGCAGATTCATCGTTCCCAAAGGAGGCATGTTCCAAACGATCTCCGGCAACATTCTGAAGGCAACCACGATTTGGAGATCGGCTTTTAGCGATTGTAATTCTTCAATAAATTCGGTAGCTTTGAGATTTTTGGGTTGTAAAATATTCAAGCCTTTTTCTTGGGCATAAATTTTTACAGCTGATTGGATAAGCGTTTTATTGCCCCTGCCTCCCCATTTATCTGTGGCGGTAATTACACCTACGATATTACAACCATTCGACAATAAAGCATCTAAAGAAGAAACGGCAAAATCGGGCGTTCCCATGAATACAATTCTCAAACCTTCTTCCATATATTATTTTTTTATTCTAGTTAGCTGGCTGCAAAATCGGATTTCCGTTCGTTTTATGGTAGGAAATCATAATCATAAAAAGAATGATTGGATACGATATAAAGTTCATGAAAACATAACATGATATCCAAAACCCTTTTTCTTTTCTTACGTTCCATTTAAATGAACACAAAAGTAACAAAGAAAATGATAGGTTTTACTTTGTGAACTTCATTATCTTCGCCAGAATAATATGAATGGAATGAGAAAGTTTTCAGCATTACAAAGACCACAATACATTAAGGAGCTACAGGAAACGGAATATGATCTTCTGATTATCGGAGGGGGCATTACCGGGGCAGGAATTGCCTTGGATGCCGTTTCGAGAGGGCTCCGAGTAGCAATGATAGAGAAAGAAGATTTTGCTTGGGGAACCAGCAGCCGTTCGACCAAGCTCATTCATGGGGGCTTGAGATATTTGAAGCAGTTCGAAATCAATTTGGTGCGGGAAGTCGGTTTGGAAAGAGCTGTTGTTTATAATAATGCGAAGCACATCGTACGACCGGAGAAAATGTTGCTACCTATTGTTAAGGGTGGTTCATTAGGGAAGAGTATGAGTTCTCTAGGTCTTTGGGTCTATGATTTTTTAGCGGATGTAAGAAAGGATGAAAAGCGGAGAATGTTGGATGCGGCAGAAACCCAAGCATCCGAACCGTTGCTTAGAACGGATATTCTGAAAGGCGGCGGCTTGTATTATGAATATCGATCGGACGATGCCCGATTGACTATTGAGAACATAAAAACGGCTTTTGGTTCTGGAGCGAATTGTTTGAATTATGTGGAAGCTTTGGATTTTATTCTAGACGAAAATGGAAAAATTGAGAAAGTAAAGGTAAAGGATCATATTACAGGAGATGGTTTTGAAATCAAAGCAAAAATTGTAGTTAATGCTGCCGGACCCTGGGTCGATACCATTCGAACCAAAGGCGGCGGAAAACTATCTAATAAAAGATTGCAATTAACAAAAGGCGTGCACATTGTTGTTCCTAGGGAGAAATTGCCCTTGCAGCAATCCGTCTATTTTGATGTAGAAGAAGACAATAGAATGGTTTTCGCCATTCCAAGAGGAAAAATTACTTATATCGGTACCACAGACACGCATTATTCTAAGGACATCGGGCATCCGAATGCTAGTATTGAAGATGTAGAATATATTTTAAGAGCTACCAATTTTATGTTTCCTTCTGTCAAGCTTCTTGTGGATGATGTCATTTCTACCTGGTCTGGCTTGCGTCCGCTTATTCATGAAGAGGGAAAAGATCCTTCAGAGTTATCTCGGAAAGATGAAATATTTTATTCGGATAATGGTTTGGTATCCATTGCTGGCGGAAAGTTGACCGGCTATCGGAAAATGGCAGAAAGGGTGACCGATGTTGTTATAGAACGTTTAGGAAACAAGGTTCTCCATATTAAGGAGTGCCATACGGAGCACATTTCTTTGGGAGGTAATTTTTCATCGGAAAAAGAAATGGAGGAATTCATCATATCCAGAACTGGAGAATCCAAACAAATAGGTTTGGATATGAATGATATTGTAGGACTTTCTCTTAAATATGGAAAAGAAATAGATCTCATTATTGGGAAAGCTTACGAGTTACATCCGATGATAAAAAATGATAGGGAAAGAATTTGGGTTGCTGAACTCTGGTACTCCATCCATCATGAAATGAGTATGAATCCAAGCGATTTCTTTATCCGAAGAACGGGGCGGCTTTATTTTGATCGACCATCCATTCCTGAAATGTCATCAAAAGTATTTTCTTTTATGGCAAAGAAATTCCATTGGGATGAGAAATCCCTTTCTATGCATAAAGAAAAATTTGAAAAAGCTTACAAAGAAGTATTGTCTTTCAGTTCGACATCGACCCTGGCATGAAACGAAACGCTTACCATTCCCAATTATCCAGATAACTGTTTTTGACGATACCTTTGGATAATTCGGTTCTCATATCAGCCACAATATTGGCTGGAAGATCCAGAGCTTTAGCCATTTCTTTATTAGACATATTGTCTTTCAACAACCAGCAAATCATCCATTTTTGGATGGGTACATGATTAGATGCAACAACAGTATCTGTAATATCAGTGAAGCTTTTATTGCAAGTTTTGCAAACATAACGTTGACGATGAACAACCCCTTTGTCGTGACCATTTTTTCGAACATCCATGCTTCCGCATTCCCTACATTCTAATCCATTTTGCCACTTGAGTTTTCTTAATTGCTCGTAGCATTTCTCCTCATCAATGAGATCAGAGATCAAAATCTTTTTGTCCATTAGTAATTGTGAATTGTGCGACTTTTAAATAACATTATTAATAAATCTTATACTAGATTTATTTAAAGCAATTTTCATTTGGTAGGCTAGGATGCTGATTTTGATGAAGGGGGACATCAAAAAGTGTGTGCAGAACAAATATATAAAATGATTTGAGTTTTGTTAAAACTAATGGTGTATTTTTTCTGTTAGAAAACTATTTTCTACGTTTTTTTTGGTTTTTCCGAGGTGATTTGGAATAAGGCTTCCTTCTTTTATAGGGTTGATAAAGAGGACCTTCTCCCAATTCTGGAGGTAATGGGCTTTTATGAACTTCCTCTTCCAGTAGTTTTTCTATCCTATGGAATCGTTGTTGGTCGTCTTCGGAAATAAGAGTGATTCCGATACCGGTTGCGTTGGCTCGGGCGGTTCGACCTATTCGGTGTATATAATCTTCAGGGTCAGGGGGGACATCATAATTGATGACTAAATTAATGTCTTTGATGTCTATTCCCCTTGATAGGATATCTGTTGCAACGATAATCGGAATGGTGCCGTTGGTAAAATCCCTTAAGACTTGTTCTCTTTCTTTTTGATCTAAATCGGAAGAGATGCCCTTGGATTTGAATCCGTTTCTTTTTAAGGACGTTACAATACTAGAAACCGCTTTTTTTGTAGATGTGAAAATGATGATTTTGGTATAGTTCTCCTTTCCCTTCAGCAATTTGGCAATCAAGGATGTTTTTTGGCTGTTATAAACAGAATAGGCGGTTTGGAGTATATTTTCAGAGGGTTTTGAAATAGCAATATTGATGTATTCGGGCTTATGGAGCAAATCTTTAGCTAATTTCCGAATATTGGGGGGCATCGTCGCTGAAAACATAAGTGTTTGCCGTTCTTTGGGCAAATGTTTTCCGATTTCGAGTATGTCTTTATTAAAGCCCATATCGAGCATTCTATCGGCTTCATCCAAAATGAAATAATTGACTCCTGAAAAATCGACATAACCCATTCTCAAGTGGGAAAGAAGCCTGCCAGGTGTAGCCGTTATGATGTCGGCTCCTTTTTGCAAAGCCTTTTTTTGTTGGTCGAAGGATGCTCCTTCTCCGCCTCCATAAACGGCAATAGAACTGACACCCGTAAAGTAGCCCAGTGCCTCAGCCTGCCTATCAATTTGCAGTGCCAATTCTCGGGTAGGAGAAACGATGACACAAGAAGTTTTAGCATCTGTTTCCTCCTCCATCATTAAATTGAGAACGGGCAAAAGGAAGGCAGCCGTCTTTCCAGTACCCGTTTGGGCAATGGCCATAACATCGTTACCATCCAAAATGCTGGGAATAGCTGCGGCTTGGACCGGAGTTGCGTATTCAAAGCCCATTGCATCAAGAGCATCTAACAAATCATAATTAAATCCTAGATCTTCGAAACTTATTTTTTCTTCTTCTTGAGGACCCGACTCCTCATTTGATAATTCTTTCATTTATATATTATGAAACAGTTAGGCAAGTATGCATAGTGGATTTGGAGTACGAAGATAAACAAATTTTTCCTGCATACGAAATGAGAAAGGAGGCTAGACCCTTCTAAATGAAAAAATCCTTCTCGGGAATAAGAAGGATTTTTATGGCAGATTTTTTTAAAACGCTTCGTTTTTAGAATTTTTCCAAGATCGTTCTGAGATGAAATTATACGTTACATAAATATTGAACAAAAAGAACCAATCTTTATCGGAACTATCTCCTCGACCAATTCCTTCTTCAAATTTTATGTTTTGAAATTGACTGAGTTCGCTTCGTCTATCGGCAAATTGAGCCGCCAAAGGATCGGATGCAGCAAGCAAAGCATTATTCACATAAGTAGTACTTACATCGTCGATATAATCAGTAAAGGTTTTTCTGAAGCCTATTTCTGTTCCCATGAAAAATTTTTGAGACATATTATGTCTAAGATCCAATCCAAAAGGTATGGCTACTTGAATCAAGGAATAAGGATCCCTGTTATAGCCGTCTAGATTTTGCCCTTCGGTTCCCAAAGGTTGTAGTTCGTGCCATTTTCCGTCGAGTCTCGCTTTGGGGTTGAAATGAAAGACCGAAACACCTCCGAACAAGAAGGGAGAAATTTTTCTAATCGGTTCTCCTTTTCTCAAAAGAGCCATAATATCCAATTCCCCGGTAAGGGCGAATTCGGCAATATGTGATTTAAAATGTAGATTCCTGTTCCTGATACCAGAGGCATAATCCCAAGCTTGTATATTTCCATAAGATATTTGAGCCTTGGCAGCGATAGCGGTTGAAAAGTTATATCGATAGAAAAGACTTCCTGAATATTGGAAACCTTCCAAATAAAACAACCGTTTAGTCAAATCTCCATGATAGATAAAAGTACCTAATCCCAGACCCACTTCAGAAAATTTCTGACTGTATATTGATTGACAGGAAAGGCTGAATAAGCATAAAATTAGAATGGTCCTAGTAAGAATATTCATTGAATAGAATGGTTTAGTTCAAGTTTTTAGTTTTCAAGCTCGAATCTATATAAATAATGGAGGATTCATGTAAGAAAATCTATATATTAACATTTGTGTATTTGTTTGAAAATGAGTGAATTAAATACATGTAATCTATTTGTAATATAGAAGGTGTTGATAATTAATATCTAGTGCGAAAGGAGAGCTATTCTTCCATGAAAAAAGCCTTGCAACCGGATGAATGGTGTACAAGGCTTTAATATAACTGTCGGGAAGACAGGATTTGAACCTGCGACCACACGTCCCCCAGA
>JAHDDR010000127.1 GCA_020629255.1 Saprospiraceae bacterium
TTCATAATCACAAGATATTATTTTATTAATAATGTGTTGCGATTGATATATGAATCCAAGAACGGGATGGCTTGACCGGCATCCATAATTTATTAGGACATTTTAATTTTACATTGTGAAAAAAGGAGAAATCATTGCTACATTAAGAAATGTTTTTGGTGATGTTGTAAAAGAATATGAAGCACCCGAAAATGGAATAGTTATCGGAAAAAGTGTGAGTCCGATTAATCAAGCCGGAGGGAGGATACTTCATTTAGGCATTATGAAAAAACATTAATTTTTTCTCATAATGCCTTAATCAAAATCACCTAACATATCTGCGAGTAAATCACTGAACTCGAATTTTCGTTCTATCAAATCCCGATTTAAAATATTGTGTTCGGAAAGACCGAAAAGAACCAATTCCATATAATTATGTAATTCTTCTTTTTTTATGCCCTTGATATTTTCCTTCACTACTTTTTCCAAATCCGGAATTTTATCTAATGATTTTTTCCAAGTGGTATTTTTTTCATCATTCATAAATTCGGAATGATTGCCTTGTGAAAACCAAGTACGAATATTCAAATATGGATCGTATTCTCCTTCCCGGATTAATTGATTGGGGTCGGGGAAATATTCATCAAATTCTTCCTTGATGGCCTCGCTCAACAATTGGATGGCAACACCGTAAGGACCTTCTTGTTCTCCCTCATATACCAACTCTACTTTTCCGGTAATGGCAGGAACCACTCCCCAAAAATCGGTTAATCGGACGGTCGTATTTTTTTCTCCATTTACAATCATTCTCCTTTCGGCGGTGCTGACTAAATTTTCAAAACCGGCAATCGTTAAACGGGCGGAGACCCCACTTTTTTCATCAATATATTCGCTGGATCGCGCAGCAAAAGCGATGCGTTCCAAAACATTTTCTATAAATTCTGAAACCTGTATATTTTTTCTTTGGCTATCCGTCAATTTGGCTTCTTGTCTTGTAATTTCCTTACCAATATCGAGTGTACGTGGATAATGCGTTAGTATCTGACTTTCGATCCGATCTTTCAAAGGAGTAATGATGCTTCCTCTATTGGTGTAATCTTCAGGATTGGCAGTAAAAACAAATTCTATTTCCAAAGGCAACCGCAATTTAAAGCCTCTGATTTGCATGTCTCCTTCTTGTAGAATATTGAATAATGATACTTGGATTCTGGCTTGGAGATCCGGTAATTCATTAATCACAAATAAACAACGATGAGCCCTCGGAATCAATCCGAAATGGATTACCCTTTCATCGGAATAAGGTAATTTTAATGTAGCGGCTTTGATGGGATCGACATCGCCTACCAAATCGGCAATGCTAACATCTGGGGTGGCTAATTTCTCTACATAGCGTTCATCCCTATGTAACCATGTAATAAGCGTTTCATCTCCTTTTTCTTCAATAATATCCTTGGCTTTTCTGGATATGGGAT
Source organism: Saprospiraceae bacterium (assembly GCA_020629255.1). GTDB lineage: Bacteria > Bacteroidota > Bacteroidia > Chitinophagales > Saprospiraceae > JAHDCE01. The sequence continues at coordinate 1,452 of JAHDDR010000127.1, forward strand.
TCAAAGGATCGTCGTTGAGTGCGCTGCCTTCGACTACGGGAATATATTCATCCAAAAGTTGAACCATCAGCCTGGCTAAACGGGTTTTGGCTTGTCCTCTCAATCCCAATAATAAAATATTATGGCGAGAAAGAATGGCTCTTTCCAAATCGGGAATAACCGTATCTTCAAAACCTAATATTCCCTTGAAGATTTGTTCTTTGTTCTTTAATTTTTCAATCAGATTATCCCTGAGTTCGTCCTTGATGCTTTTGGGCTGATAACCGGAGTTTTTCAATGCTCCGAGTGTTTTTATTTTATGCATGATATTTCAGATTACCTAATACTAACAAACCATTCTTCATTGGGTTCATTTTATTTCAAGGACTTTTTCCGGTATCATATCTTTGTGCAACATCACCCCCACTGTTTTATATCTGAAATAGGCTTTCGACATATAAATGTATCCTTTATGCTGTCCTTTTTCACCCCAAGAATTTTTGATGATGTAATACACATTTCCTTTTTGATCCTTCGCCGTCCCTACCATGTGCATAAGATGATCGTCTGTCGTTTCTTGCTTGGTAAACGCTTTTTGCCTTATTTTTTGTTGGATTTTCTTTTCTTTGGTCGGTGCTTCGAAATTGTAACCTTCTTCATTTTTAGGAATAATGGCAATGCCTTGTTGCGATGAAAAAAAGGCTTCGGAAACATCGCCATCCCAAGTGATCGTATATCCTTTTTCAAGGGCATTGTCTACAATATCTTCTAATTCATTTAAAGGAATATTATAATAAACGCCATCAGAATAATTATCCGGAATATCCAAAATAAATTTAGAATAAAAGGGTTGATGTGTAAAAGACGTTAGTGTAATATAATTTTCTGCCGATAAGCCCATTTCTTTGGCAAAAGTTTTTGGTGTATAATTTTTATTTTGATAGACAAAGGAATCAGGTTGTTCTCCGAAATAAATATCCAGAATTCCTTCGTAAACATCGAGCCATTTTTTCTTGGCGGTTTTATCTTTTGCCAATTGATTGACCATTCCTTTTAGAATAGAATACACTTCTGAGTGGTCATGATATTCGGGATCGTTCACACTAGAAACACCCTGGGGCACCAAGCCAAAATTTTCTAACACAAATATCACATCATGCGAAAGACTTCCATCACTGAATTGGGCATTGCCTTCTTTTTTAATATAATTTTTTGCCTTATCCACGTACACATTCCTAACGATGTGCATTTCCGACAAATCCACTACTTCCCCTTTTATCCTTGCTACTTCGGATTCTAAAAATGAAAGGGTAGAAAAACTCCAACAGGTTCCAGTGTTGCATTGATCTTTGACTGCCGTATGTTCGATTTCTTTTACAGGTGTGAATTCGAATTGTGCAAAGGAATTTCCAATGAATAAGATGAAGAATAAAAGGAATAAATATGCTTTTTTCATGATGATTGATTTTAAATTCTATAGGACTGAACCTGTTTCATATAAATAAACCAAAATATTATGAACAAAATACTACGCCGATCCTTATAACCCAATATATTTGTGAAGAATTATGACAATACGAAGAATAAAAAGGGAAGACATTGATAAAGTAAAATGGGATAGTTGTATCCATTATGCGAATAATGGAACACTTTTCGGGTATACCTGGTATTTGGATCAAGTAGGAAAAGATTGGGAAGGTTTGGTTGAAGGTGATTATGAATCGGTCTTCCCTCTCATTCGTCAAGAAAAAAAATGGGGGGTAACTTCTTTGTTTGTTCCTGAATTGTTGCCTCAATCCGGTTTGTTTTCCATTCATGTTTTATCCAAGACCCGTATTGAAAAATTCATGGAAGCCATTCCGGATGAATATGGCATTCGGGAGTTCCGATTTAATGAAGGGATTGGTGCGACGGCCCTTTCTAATTTTAGTGTTGACTCCCATCATAATTATCATTTATTATTAAAAGAAGGTTGGGAAAAAATTGTCAAAAATTATTCGCCTGAATTATTGGACGTTTTACAAGACAAATCGTTTCAAAAATTCAGCGTGGATTCTAGTATTTCGCCGGAAGTATTAACCGATTTTTATTTAGAAAACCATCCGAATGCCAAAGAGGAATACAAACACACCTACCTCAGAATTATTTATAATTTAATGCATCGAGGAACCGGCTTTGTTACCAGTATGAGAAATGAAAAAGAGGAATTAATTGCTGCGAATTATTTTGCATTCAGTCATGGAAAAGTCATAAGCCTTATTCCGACTTGGAAAGGGGATATGGGTAAAAAATCTTTATGGAAATTGACTGATATGCTTATACAATCCCAAGCCAACAATCCCGTAAAATTTGATTTCAATATTGCAATGGGAAATCTTGGGGTTGAACATTTCGGAGCCAAAAAAACAACATTTTACGGCATAAAAGAAAATCGATTATCTGGTATTAAAAAATGGTTGGTTCGATGAAGATGAATGCAACTCGAAAATCTTATTTAGAATTACACATTGCTGTTTTCCTTTGGGGTTTTACTGCCATTTTAGGAAAATTAATTTCTTTAGAAGAAATCGCTTTGGTTTGGTGGAGATTATTGTTTACCTGTGTCAGCCTTTTATTGTTCCGTTCGGTTTGGAAAAGCATTCCTACCTTTTCAAAAAATTTGATCCTCCAATTAATGGGCATAGGCGTAATTGTTGCCTTGCATTGGGTTTTATTTTTTGGGAGTATTAAATATTCGAATGTTTCTATTTGTTTGGTGTGTATGGCAACGGGTTCTTTTTTCGCCTCCCTCATCGAACCGTTAATCATGAAATACAAACACCGTTGGTATGAAATGATTTTAGGTTTATTTGTCATACCGGGCATGTACTTCGTGGTAAATTTTATTCCCTCCGAAAAAATATTAGGTGTTTATTTTGGTTTGATGTCTGCTTTTCTTGCGGCTCTTTTTGCCATCCTCAACAAAAAAGTTATTGATAACAACGAAGGGATCAACCCTTTATCCATGACATTTATCGAGTTATCCAGCGGGATGCTTTTTTTAAGTATTATTTTTCCGATCTATACACAATGGATGGGTCCGACACCGTTCGTCCCGCAAGGCACTTATGATATTATTTATCTTTTAATATTAGCCCTTCTTTGTACCACTTTTGCTTATGTATTAGGACTAAGGGCTTTGCGTCATCTTTCTGCTTTTGCTTCTACCTTAGTCGTGAATTTAGAACCCGTTTATGGAATTATATTGGCTTGGTTACTTTTTGAAGAAAACAAAGAAGTAGGCTCTTATTTTTATTTAGGTGTTTTTATCATTATCCTTTCTGTTTTCAGCCATCCGTTTATTAAAAAAAGATTTGAAAAGAAAGAAAAAAAACGAAGTGATTGAACGACATTAAATTATTTTTCTTCTTGATTCGTAATAATATAAAAACCCATTTCATCTTTTCGATCCAGACGGTAAGAATGGACAAAATCGTATTTTGGTTTGACAAATGAATTTATCGTGTCCCTTGATTCTTCTTGGATAATTCCTACAAATTTTTCTTCTTTTTGATAGAGCGTCAAAGCATCAAACCAATTGTACATGACTTTTACATCTGTAATATTATTTTTCTGATATAAATAGTAAGGAACACTCGGAGGTTTTCCAGTTAAATGTTCTACATAGATAGTATCGATGGGTTCTAATTCTTTTTCTTGGATCATTTGTGCTACCTTTTTTGGGCCCTCCCAATATTTACCCAATTTAGGATAAACAAAAAATGTAGCTGTTAGCCAAAACATTCCTACAAAAATAAGATGGAAATAAATCGACAATGTAAAATGCCTCCTGTATTGTTGGATAAAACTTGTAATGGACGCCAAGGGCAAAAAAGCAAAAACCATCGTCACCATCAAAACACCATCACTATCTAAATATTCTTTGCTAAAAAAATAAGCCAAAACGGTCAGTCCAAGTGTTATGAAAATTTCTAGGGCGGTTAAGGTTTTTAATCCGGTAGAAACTACTTTTCTATCGGATAATTGGATCATTTCATGGCCGACTAAAATAGCAATCGCCGGAAGGCTCGCCAAGGCATAAGAAGGCAATTTGCTGGGAATGAATTCATAGAGCCACCAACCGGATACCATCCAAAGGGAAAGCATCATCATTTCCGGGTTTTTCTTTCTTAAAAGCAAACCTTTTAAACCCTGCCAAATGGCGGGTACAAAATATCTGAAAAATGGAATGAAGGAGAAAGCAAAAACGAAAAGGAAATACCCCGGAGGACCGGTCTGTCCTTCCAATACCACATCCCCTTTCCCTCTTTTGAAAACATACCAATCCAACATCCAAGTCATGGTTTCACCATTATCCCTCATCCAATATAAGTAGCCCCAATATAAAAGGGGAGCTAATGCGAGGGGAAGAAAAAACCAAGGATGCGTTCTAAATAACCGTCTTCGATTCGAGTGCATGAATAAGGTCAAAACTCCAAAAATTCCGATAAAAATCAAGATAGGGGGACCTTTGACTAAGACTCCCAATGCAATCGCGACCCAAAACATCACAATATGGATTCGCTTCTTCCATTGCATGAGGGAAATGAGCGAAAAAGCGGCCCATGTTTCGAAGAAAAGCAAAGTACCATCTGTAAAAGCGACTTTCCCATATACGGGAAAAATAAAGCAGGTACCACAAATAATGGCAGCAGCAGTGGCTATCCTTTCGTGGTACATCGCCCTCCCATACCAATAAATGAGCAACAGCGTTCCCCAAGAAAACAGGGCAGTACTAAAACGGACGGCAAATTCATGGTTACCAAAAATTTTAACGAAAATCGCAATGAACCACATGTGTAAGGGTGGTTTGCGATGGATGTCGGTCCAGAGATATAATTGGTTGATCCAATCTCCGGTTTCGACCATACGGCTACCTATCAGACCATATGCTGCTTCGTCCTGATCAATTAAAGGTACGGCTCCGTTTCCCATTAGTAACATGATGAACAGCAAAGGGAAAACAAATAATGGATGGGTAATCGTTTTGTATATGATTTCGTTCCGTTTCATATGGTAAACCCAAATATACTATGTTCTTTTAACTATTCAGATTTCTTTACCTTTATATGATATGAAATTCAGTATTTCCACTTCAGTCAATAGATCTGCCAAAGATGTTTTATCGGGTTTCGATGCCGAGTTGTTCCTCGCATTGAAGCCTCCTTTATTGCCCTTGTCTTTAGAACAATTCGATGGTTGTGAAACGGGTGATCGGGTTAAATTAAAATTAGGCATGAAACCTTTCGAGCAAAAATGGCATGCTCTGATTACCGAACATGGCGAAACCAACGATTCTATTTATTTTATTGATGTTGGTGAAAAACTTCCTTTTCCTTTAAAAGATTGGTGCCATCGGCATTTCATCCATAAAAATAAAAATGGAGGGAGCGTCATCGAAGACAACATTACATATACTACGGGTTATGTTTTGCTGGATGTGATTTTATATTTGCCACTGTACTTTACTTTTTTTATTCGAAAAAGAATTTACAGACAGTTTTTTAATTGACTCAAGTTGCGTTGCAACTTGAGTCAATAGTCCATAGATTAGATAGACCATAGTTTAATTTTAAAAATCTCTATGGACTATTGGCTATTTCACTATGGACTTATAAAAATTATCTTCTTCTTTTCCTGAATTTATCCTTGGCTCTTTTGGCTCGATCACTTCTTCCCCTAGAACGGGAAGAACGGCGGTCCCCTCCCCTATCTTTTCCTTTCTTGGCATAATCCGGACGTTCCTTAACGGGTTCTACATGTAATGGTATCCCTTCGAATTCGGAACCTGATAACGCTTTGACAATTTCATTTTTATAATCTTTGTCCACATCAAAAAAGGAGAATTTTTTAAAGATTTCAATTTGTCCGATTGCGATTTTAGAAATTTCTGGAATGTCATTAATCATCCCCATTAAACGTTGGGGATTCAAATTATTTTTCTTCCCTACATTGATATGGAAACGAGTATATTCCAAACGCCCACTTTTTCGCTTGTCTTTTTTGCCATCTTTCGCATCAGAAACGTTGAGGTCTTTCGCTCCTTTGTAATAAGCTAAAATTCGATTGAACTCAACAGAAACGAATTTTTTAATGACATCTTCCTTGGTCAGTTCATCTAAATTTTCAAGAATAGCGGGCATGAATTCGGCTATATTTTCCTCATCGACTTCCACTTGTTTCAAACCTTCGATCATGCTCATCAAACGGATTTCGCAAATTTCCCTTCCCTTTGGTATCTCTCCCTTGGTAAATTCTTTTCCTATCTTCCGTTCTATCTGACGAATTTTATGGCTTTCCCGGTTTGTGATGAGAGCAATAGAAGTTCCTTTATTTCCAGCTCTACCGGTTCTACCGCTACGGTGGGTATATGACTCTATCTGATCTGGTAAACTATAATTGATAACATGGGTCAGATTATCTACATCAATTCCTCTAGCAGCCACATCGGTCGCCACTAAAATCTGAAGGTGTTTCCCCCTGAAACGATGCATCACAATATCCCGTTGTGCTTGGGATAAATCGCCATGCAAAGCATCCGCATTATAGCCATCGTTCATTAATTTATCTGCAATCTCCTTGGTTTCCCTTCGAGTTCTACAAAAAACGATGCTATAAATATTGGGATTGATATCCGCAATTCTCTTTAATGCCTGGTACTTGTTTCGATGTTGAATTTTATAATAAACGTGGGTTACATTTTTTGCTCCTTCGTTCTTGGTACCCGCCGTAATTTCGAGGGGATCTTCCATGTATTTTTTGGCGATCCGAGCAATTTCTTTGGGCATAGTGGCCGAAAAAAGAAGGGTTTGTTTTTCTTCCGGTGTAGTTTCTAAAATGAAATCCAATTCATCTTTGAAACCCATGGATAACATTTCATCTGCCTCATCTAAGACCACCCATTTTATTTTGGATAAATCCAATTTCTTACGGCGAATCATATCACAAACACGCCCCGGAGTTCCCACTACAATTTGCCCGCCGGCTAACAATTGTTTGATTTGGGTATCTATCCTTGCTCCTCCGTATACTGGAATGGTCTTGATTTTTTTGAGGTACTTGGTAAATTCTTGGATATCTCTGGCAATTTGCAAACACAATTCTCTAGTTGGGCTCAAGATAAATGCCTGTACCGTTTTATCATCAATATCTACTTGTTCAATGATAGGTAAACTGAAGGCTGCGGTCTTTCCGGTACCTGTTTGTGCCAATGCCACCAAGTCTTTTTCGGATGTCAATAAATTCGGAATCGCCTTTTCTTGTATGGGTGTGGGCTTGACAAAGCCTAATTCGGATAATGCCTTATTGATCTCCTCTTTCAATCCTAACTCCTCGAATGTTTCCATGTTCTTAATTTACCTAATTTGAATAATGGCTGCAAAGGTACGTTTATTTTATGGGAAACTAAGCAATAAAGAAGGCAGTTCCCTATTAGAACCGTTTTTTAGGGAGCCAAGGAACAATACCAGATATATTATCCATTACTTCTTGATAATTGTTTCTTCTTCGAAGCATCCGTTTATCTATAAGAGGAACACTGATAAAAAAGAAGAGGCAAGTAATGATAATGCCTCCAGCCACAAAATAATACCATTGCTGTGGACATGCTGCCAAACCAAAAAGGAAAAGTCCCCACCAGAACATCATTTCGCCAAAATAATTCGGATGACGAGAATAAGCCCATAGCCCAGAAGTAAGGGTGCTTCCCTTTTCTTTTTTCTTTCGAATGAATTGGAACAATTGCCTATCGGCCAACCATTCGATGAAGATGGCGCCAAAGGTGATGACACATGCTATGGCATCCCATATTCCTAAATCACCCCCATAGAAATAAATCCAATATAAAGGTAAACATCCGGCAAAAACCATAAAGGTGGGAAAGAGCTGGATACCGAATAATTCTACGAATGGGAATAGTTTACCCGATTGTTGTTGTAAATCATCATACCGCCAATCTTGTTGGTGGATACCTTGCCATCCTCGCAAAAAATTGAAGGTGAGCCGCCAGCTCCACCATTGTACTAATATAAATGTAAGTATATTCCTGAGTCTATTCGAATCTTCATATTGACTGGTATATAAATAATAGGCTACAATGACCGCCGGAGCCACCGACCAATAAGGATCATAAAGACTAGAATTATGGAATATCCTCGAAAATAGGAAAATGACCAAGGTTCCGGCAACATCCGCATACAACACATGTAATAAGACATGAGATTCCCTGAAATAATATCCCACGCCAATCGCCACAGCGATGGCCATCAGATACACAAAAATTTGTATGGCAATTCCTTTCTTCTTGTTTCCGTCCATCTATCCGATTCTATTTCAAGAATTTCATCACTTCCTTATAGACGTTATTACCTGTAAATCCGAATTTTTCATCTAAAACCGTATAAGGAGCCGAATAACCGAAATGATTTAATCCCCAAACGTGGCCATCTTGTCCGACTAAACCTTCTAGGGTGACGGGTAGTCCGGCAGTCAAACCAAATTTTGGAACTTGGGTAGGTAATATTTTATTTTGATAGGATTTAGATTGCTTCCTGAATACTCCTTCCGAGGGAGCAGAGACAACTCTCACTTTCTTTTTCTTTTTCGCCAATAGTGCTGCCCCTTCAATCAAGGTCGCTACTTCCGAGCCATTGGCAACCAAAATCACATCCGGTTTCCCTTCACAATCCTGAACAATGTAAGCTCCTTTTTCTGTAGCCTTTGCCGCCACAAAACGACTCCGCTTCGCGGGTAATTGTTGGATGGTTTGACGGGAAAGAATCAAGCCGGTGGGTGCATTTTTATTTTCCAATGCCATTTTCCAGGCATAGGTGGTTTCATGACCATCGGCAGGACGCAATGCCAAGAAACTATTTTTATGAGAATGATTTTGTAATTTTTCTAGGAGTCTGATTTGTGCTTCCTGCTCTACCGGTTGGTGGGTGGGTCCATCTTCACCGACACGGAATGCATCGTGCGTCCAAATAAAAATAGTGGGTTGTTCCATCAAAGCAGCAACGCGTATCGCCGGTTTCTGATAATCAGAAAAGGAGAAGAAGGTCGCACAAGCGGGAATGACCCCTCCATGCAAGCCCATTCCAATCATGATGGCTGACATGCTTAGCTCAGCTACACCAGCTTGGAGAAAATGTCCGGAAAAATCTCCTTTTTTAAATTCAGTTGTCTTTTTCAAGTAGGCTTCTGTCTTATCCGAATTGCATAAATCGGCAGAAGAAATCACTAGGTTTTCTACTTTTCCTGCCAAGTAAGACATCACATTAGCGGAGGCATTTCTAGTGGCATCTACTTCTTTTTGTTGGATTTCTTTCCAATTGATTTCCGGTAAATCTCCAGAAAGGAAATGTTTGAGCTGTGCGGCTTTTGCTTTGTTTTTCTTTTCCCAAGTTTTGAATTGGGTTTTTCTTTTCTTCGATGTTGCTTTCTTCTCGGCAACTACTTTTTTGTAAAAAGCTTTTACTTCCGGAAACACTTTAAAAGGACTTTTAGGATTCCCTCCCATTCCCTTGATAGTCTGCTCAAAAGAGGCTTTTGATTTGCTTAAAGGTTTACCGTGCAATTCTACTTCTCCTTCGTAGGCAGAACCGTCTTCTTTGGCTACTCCTTTCCCCATTACGGTTTTACCGATAATAAGGGTAGGACGATCTTTTTCAGCATTTCCTGCTTTCAAGGCTTTACGGATGGCATCGTGATCATTGCCATCTATGGTGATGACATGCCAACCCCATGCTTCGTATTTTTTGGCCGTATCTTCTGATGTAACGGTATCCACTTCTGTAGAGAGTTGGATATCATTGGCATCATAAAACATGGTGATTTGCCCTAGACCTAAGAACCCCGCAATACGTCCGGCTCCTTGTGAGATTTCTTCTTGCACGCCACCATCAGAAATATAGATATAGGTTTTATGCTCTACAACTTTGCCAAAACGGGCCGCTAGAAATCGTTCAGCGATGGCAGAACCAATACCGAAAGCGTGTCCCAATCCTAAAGGGCCTGAGGTATTTTCTATTCCTCTTTTGAAATCGACTTCAGGGTGTCCGGGTGTGGGGCTTCCCCATTGTCGGAAGTTCTTGATATCATTCATGGAATAATTGCCCAACAAGGTTTGTTGTGCATACAACATAGCAGACATATGTCCAGCATCCAAATAAAAACGATCCCTAGCAAACCATTCCATATCACTGGGATCGTAATCCATGAATTCGGAATATAAAACATGGATAAAATCGGCTCCGCCCATGGGGCCTCCAGGGTGACCGGATTTTGCTTTTTCGACCATGGATGCTGCTAGTATCCTTACATTATCTGCAGCCATCTTGCTCAACTTTGTATTGGCTTTCACTTGTATTTGATTTGAAGAATTGAAAAAGAAATGTGGGTTTTCCCCAGAAAGCCGCAAGATACTAAGAAGTAATAGATATTAAAAAAGACTCCCCGTATCCTTTTTAAAATTCTATAAAATCATCATCATCCTTGAATTCGTCGATTTTCCTTCTATCTCTTTTCGTGGGTCGCCCTAATCCTTTTTCCCTTTTCTCAGCAGCTCCTTTTCCGATGTACCAATCTTTGAATTTATTCATTTCTTCTTCGGGTGTTAGATTTTCATAACACTCTACGGCGATGGGTGCCCCTACTCTTTTGGAGATTAATTTCAGAACCTTGAATGTGAAATTGTACCCTTCCTTTTTTACATGGACGATGTCTCCCACCATAATCATATAGGATGGTTTCACTTTGTCTTCTCCTACTTCAACTTTATTGCTTTTACAAGCATCGGTGGCTAATGTACGTGATTTGAATATACGTACACTCCATAGCCATTTATCGACTCGTACTTTATCCATTGTTTCAGTCATATTTATTAGACTTTATTACGAAAAATTGATTATAGGCAAATTGATCTTTTGTGAAATCTATTGCGTTATTCCCCTTAACCGTAGCTAAAGCTACGATTTTCGGAAAATGCCTTGTATATTTTCAAAATCTCTAATTTCCCTTTCATAAAAAACGATTCGGAATAAAGTCTATTAATCAACAAAAAACGGCACTAGAATAATTCTAGTGCCGCTTCATCGTACAATAATCTAAAATTTGATTATTCTACTTCTTCTTTGAGTTTAGCACCCGGTTTGAATTTGGCTACATTCTTTGCCGGAATTTGGATTTTTTTACCTGTAGCGGGGTTGTGTCCTTCACGGGCAGCTCTCCTAGATACAGAGAAAGTTCCAAATCCTATTAAAGATACTTTATCACCCTCTTTAAGGGCTCCAGTAATAGCTTCCAACATAGCATCTAATGCTTCACCGGCTTTAGCTTTTGACAAATCAGCCTCCTCGGCAATTGCATTGATTAAATCTCCTTTGTTCATGATTTAGGTTTTTAATGTATTATTGAACTAAGTGCGACAAAAATAGTCGCTACAATAGGTAAAATCAAGTTTTTTAGGGGATAAATATTGTAAAAAGGTACTATTTATGGGGCTTTTGGCAATATTTTAGTGATATTGATGATTGAAGTTGTCCAAAAAACACTTTAACTTTAGGTTTTAAGATTAAAAATTTCGTCATGAAGAAGAGAATTCTACGTTTTGCCTTACTATTTTTTCTATCCGGATTGGTATTCAGCAACTATTCTTGTAGTAAGAAAATGGGTTGTGCTATTAATGATAAAGCCCAAGCCAAGGCAGATAAAAACGGGAAATTCAAAAAGCAGAAGACCCGCTCGGGTTTGTTTCCGAAGGGGATGGGTAAGTAGGGTTGTATTTAAGTTTAATTTGTTTTTGGTTTGGAAACAGAAACATTCTTATTTTTTATTTAGCACATAAGATTTAGGACAGCTGGATTTATTCAAAGATATGGTATTAAATGAAACAACTCTTACCCATTTTAAAAAAAATAAGCTTGCTGTTTCTTTAATTTTAGGGATTCTTATTGCTGTAAGTGTGTTTGCATTTCAATTTGTTCTTGAACATAACAATAAATATAATTTGCTACACCCTTTAGT
>JAHDDR010000128.1 GCA_020629255.1 Saprospiraceae bacterium
TGGCGATCATGGAATCCGGCGTATTCACTAGCATACTTGGATCGTCAATCCAACTTTGGGAAATGATGGTGGGTTCATATACTTCCAGATTTGGAAAAATATTTTGGTTCAGTTCTAGGCTCCAAGAAAAAATAACTCCATCATCAATGTCCCAATAGTCTCGGATACTAATGACCCATTCGCCATTTAATTGGCATCCCAATAAATTAGTCAAATCTTCAAAAGAAGAATAATCACCTGGGGGCAATTGCCCTCCATTATTATTAGCCAGATTGATGGATTGATTCCAAGTTCCGTTGGTTGCTGTTGGAGTCCAACAATAATCAGCACCTACGCCTACATTATTCGGGTTACCACAAGCATTATCATTTTGATTAGGATAACCTAACAAAACTTCTTCGCCAATTCCATCAATATCATGTAATATCACAGAGTTACCCGAAGGGCAGGTAATGATAATTTCCAAATCTTTCATCCAAGAATGTTCAATGTTGACACAAATCCCTAATAAATCGTTGATGCTTGCCAAAGTCTGCCCAGGATTAAAATCATAAATTTCCAAAGAGGATGTATAGACATTACCATCCCCATCAGGAATACAAACAGAATCGGCAACTGTTCCACCTGGTTGGAAGGTGTACGGGTTGGGTTCAATCACAATATCTGCGTCTGTATCATTGACTGTTGTATTGACTTGTATGGTATCACCGATGCAAATCACAGAATTGAGATCGTCGGTAAATGAAAACGTAGGGGGCCCGGAGACCCGTATTCTTTGTGAAATGAAATTGGTATTGGTACAACCAATGACATCCGTAATGGTGAGTTGTACGATGTACCCTCCCGGGTCGGTATATTGATGCTGCACATTAGGGCCAAGAGCCGTCGTTCCGTCTCCAAAATTCCATTCAAACGATGAAGTATTATCCGAGTGGCTATAAATGATTCCGTCTTGAGGATAAAGCCCTGCTCCTTGGAATTGGACAACATCATAAGGGCAAATATCTATCCATCCGGTATCGGGGGGAGAAATGGCCGGCACGGAATTGACAATGGTTGATACAATGGTTTGGCATTGTTGAACGCAATTAATGGAAGCAGCCCATCCTGAACTATTTCCCGAATCATCCGATTGGAACGAAACCGTGATACAGCCTGAATTATTGACAGCTGTCGCTTGTATCAAAAATGCGACGCCATAATTGCTTAAATTATCATTGCAATCTATTAATGGGGCGGAGGTGTCGTCTCCATCATAAAAACATAAAACATCTTCAGGGCTGATGTCCAAGGGGTTGAATACCATGCTGATATGGGAATTGCCTCCGGTGCCATCAGAACAGATAGTGAAAACATAATTTTCATTATCCCCATAATTACCGCCGTCTCCGCTATCTACAAAGGAACCGGTACAAGTATTAATGGTGCCATTGCTGATAGGGAAAACCTGGGCAAAAACAGAGAAAGGGAGTAGAAGGAAAAACGCAAGATAGAAGAATTGTACCTTCTTATTCATGATAATATGGTGTTTGGTAGTTCTGAATAAGCTTCTCATATATGAAGGAATATAATGTTTTATGTTGTTTATTGGTGAAATAGAATCCTAAAAATAAGAGAGGTATTCATAGACGGAATCATGTAAATTTAATGAATATTTTCGATTCTGTACCAAGTAAAAGATTGAATTGTTTCAAAATGGAAAATATTAGATATTTATACCAACTTTTATAAATCGAGAATCGTTTTTTAAAAAACACCTTTATTAATATGGAAAATGAAACAGTAGAGATAAAAGTGGACGGTATGACTTGTACCGGCTGTGCCAAAACCGTTTCTCGTTTTTTGGAGGGAAAGGGTTTGGAAGATGTTCAAGTAAATCTGACGACCCACGAAGTCCAATTCAAATGGGGAGAAAGTTCTGCTTCATTTTCTGATATTAAATCGGGAATAGGAAAATTAGGATTTGAGGTATCTGATTTTGAGAAGAAAGAACCTTCCTCCAAACGTTGGGATATCTGGAATAAATTCATGGTTGCCCTCGTATTTACTTTGCCCCTATTTCTAGGGCATATTCTGATGATGTTCGGGGTTCATATCTCGTTTTTGGAAAATCCTTGGGTGCAGTTCTTTTTATGTGTTCCTGTATTTGTGATAGGGATCCTTCATTTTGGGCGATCTGCTTGGCAGGCATTGAAGTTGGGGACAAGTAATATGGATGTCCTCATTTTTATTGGGAGTACATCCGCATTTATCTATTCTTGTGTGGGCTTGATGACACAAAACAGCCATTACATTTTCTTCGAAACTTGTGCTTCTATCATCACTCTGGTCTTATTGGGAAATCTTTTGGAGAACAAAGCGATCCAACAAACCACCCAAGCCATAGATGAACTGAAAAAGTTGCAATCAGATGATGCTATTAAAGTCTTTCCGGATGGTCATACTGAAATCATAAAATTAAAGGATGTAAAAAAAGGCGATATACTCCAAGTCAATGAAGGTGATGCCATCCCTACCGATGGAAGGGTCTTGAAAGGGAATGGTTGGTTGGATGAATCCATGTTGACGGGAGAGAGCGAATTGCAAAGGAAGCAAAAAGGAGATAAATTAACCGGAGCGTCTATCCTGAGTACAGGTAACCTCCAGTTGGAAGTATTGGCGGTAGGTAATGAAACCGTATTGAGCCGCATCATTAAATTAGTGAAAGATGCCCAATTGGAAGAACCGGATATCCAACGTTTAGCGGATAAGATTTCGGCCATTTTTGTTCCGCTGGTTTTGATGATTGCTATCTTAACCATCCCCTTAGGATATTATATTTTGGATTTTTCATTTACCCAGTCTCTAATGAATGCAATTGCTGTATTGGTCATATCCTGCCCTTGTGCGATGGGCTTGGCCACCCCGGCAGCCATTATGGTAGGAGTGGGTAGGGCAGCAAAAGAGGGCATATTGATTAAAGGCAGCAAAACCTTAGAAATTTTCGCTCATGCCAAACATATGGTTTTTGATAAAACGGGAACACTAACCGAAGGCAAATTCAAGATCCAATCCTTCAATGTTCTCCAAGGAGACGAAAAAGAAATCCGAAGGGTAGTTTATTCTTTGGAACAGCATTCCTCTCATCCCATTGCGAAATCTTTAGTCGACGGCTTAAAGGATGAGGAACAGATAACACTTAAAGATATCAAAGAAACCAAAGGTCTTAAATTGGAAGCCAAGGACGAAAAAGGACAACTTTGGGAACTCGGTTCTTATAAATTGGTTTCGGATATGGATGTGGAAAAATCACATTCTGTATATGTGGTGAAAGATGGTGCCCTAGTAGCGACTATAGATTTGGACGATGCCTTAAAAGATAATGTCAATGATATGATCCAATATTTCCATCAAGAAGAAATATCATCTTATATCTTAAGTGGCGATAGGGAAGAACGGGTGAAAGCCGTGGCTGAAAATGTAGGTATCAAACATTACGAAGCCCAAAAACTTCCCGAAGAGAAATATGCCAGAATCAGATCGCTGAAAGAAGAAGATACAACAATAATGGTAGGAGATGGCATCAATGATGCCGCGGCTTTGGCACAAGCAGATGTGGGTATTACTTTTAGCAGTGCTTCGGATGTCGCTGTCCAGTCTGCCGGAATTGTCCTTCTTAATGATTCTTCCGAAACGTTGGTCAAGGCACATGCCATCAGCAAGCAGACCTTGAAAACCATCAAAGAAAATTTATTTTGGGCATTTGCTTATAATATTGTAGCTATACCGATAGCAGCTTTGGGTTTTCTGAATCCGATGTGGGGTGCCATGTTCATGGCTTTTTCTGATATAGTCATCATAGCCAATTCCCTTCGCCTGAAGAATAAGAGAATATAGGATAAGAAGGGCTCATTTTACTGTGTCACAAAAAATAACGCATAGGGCTTTCGTTGTATGTGATATTGTAGTATCTTGTAACCAAGTTTTATTATTGCCTTATTTTTTTATTCTTTATCATTTAAAAAGAATTCGAATGCCCTATTAAATTCTTTTGATATCACCAAAGCCAAATGATTAAAGAATATTCAATTGCCTGCCCACTCCTTCTCCAGGAGTGGGTTTTTTTATGGCAATTTATATTTATTGTGGCGTTCCGTTACTGATCCAATTCTCGATTTTATCAATATCGCATTGCTCCAATTTGGCCGTACCTTGTGGGTAGGGCATGGGTGAAAAGCCAGACGTATGGTTGATGGCTCCAACCGTCCTGCCAAAACCAACAAAAGCAACAGCATCATCATAAGTAGCCAAACTCCCATTGGAAGAATTGGAACCATGGCATGCATTATTTGCATCGCCACAATTGGTTTCTAGAATGGTAGAGATGGAATTGGTATAAGTAATATCCGAAAGATTGCAGGAACCATCATCATCGTCTCCACAAGCCCAGAAAAGCATCCCTGCAACAAGGAATAAAGCACAGGTAAATAAGAAGTTTTTTTTCATAACTCTTTTGTTTGTATTTATGAATAAGACAAATATAGAATAAGGAAGTTATCCGCACAAAAAAGTATAGATATTAACATATTATCTCTATATCAAATGTGCTATCATGTCAACTGAATGCTTTTCAGTAAAAAACTTAGACCCAAGGCTGTCAGTACAAAATAAAAGAAAGGTTGGATGTTTAGAATATTGATGTTACACCCCCAGAAAAAAAGGGAAATCATGATAGAAGTAAAGCCGAAAGTTCTTAACAGTTGGACGATCCATTCATGTCCTTTTTCGGCGGGGTGGGGTTCACCACAATGGGGGCAATGGTCTGCTTTGGGAGAAACAGTTTCCTTACAATATTTACAATGGTGAAGTTTCATATTTGATGGCTTATTTTTAAATTCAAACTAAAGTTAGTTTAATTATGAAAATAAGTCAATATTTGCCTTGTTTTTTAACATAATAATGATGAAAAATTACCTCGATAAGATGTATGTAGGCAATTCATCCTTGTAGAGAAAATGGTAAAGATTATAAAATAACATAAAATCCAGCCCATTGTAATCTCTTTGAATTCCGTAGGGATTACCATTTTTTTGATCCGAAGCGACCCATCTGTCATGGGATTTCCAACCATCGGGTGCCGAACAATTCGGAGTTTCCATGCAAGGACCATTCCACGGGGCGGTTCGAATAAAATTCAATATATCTGCTTGATTGATTCTCTTATCATTCTGATGACCATTTAGAACCGAGTAGGCGAGGGCATACATATATTTGTCGGCCTTTAATACCCGTTTTGTCATTTTTTTCGGATTCCATAAACCCGTAGAAGAAATGGAAGCAAAAACCATCCAAAGATTGCGTTCCGCTTGTATACCATGTGCCCAATTGAAGGTGCTGAAAATAATTTTCCCCCTTCGCTTCGACCAACTGGTTTGATAATCTTTTTTGAATTTTCCTTTCGTAATCCTATTGGCAGTTTTAGCTAGGGAATAACTGAATGCGATAGTATTCCCTCCCCAAGAATTTTTTGGTGTTTGTTTATCTGGTGTTTTGATTTTCCATTTATTATCGGATAGAAATGTTGTAATTCTATCTACTTGTTCAGCGGCAAGATCAGAGAGTTTTTTTCCTTCATGTTTTACATCCGGAATTAATTCAGAAATGAAAGTATATCCAAAAAAAAGGTTGATTACTTGATCCTGGCTCATTACAGAACCATTCATGATGTTATCCAATTCGCATCCGCCATCCGAAATGACACAACTATAATCCTCACCATTTTCCAATTTGAATCGGGCTTTACCATCTTTCAGATGAAAATCCAGAGGGACATCATCCCGAACAAAAAAACCATCTAATTTTGCTGGAGCATTGAAATAAGCTTCGGCGGCTTTGTCTATTCTTTCTATGGCTTTTAAAGCATAGAATAATTCTTTTGTGGAATTTTTATAATCTTGTCCGGCATCTTTGAGATTTCGGATTTCAAGTGCCAGAACCGCCATATAATTTCCAAGTTGGATACCCGAATCACCAAAATATAACATCCCGTTACCCGGTTTCGAATAGTTACAATTATTGTATTGGATAAAATAATCGGTAGCACAATTGGTGTGGGGAATTACGCCCATTATCGGTATGCTTTCTCCGGGAGCATCGCCAATGGAAATGAATGTATTTAAAAACCGTTCTCGGTATTTTTTATATTTTTCCAAATCCTTTTCAGGAGATTGAGCAGAAACAGAAAAAATAAAAATGCATAGAAAAAATAAAATCAATCGAAACTCCATTCCGAAAGATAGGGAGAAATTACCAATTCCTCCATTCCATAGTTAATTCTTCTGCACTCACCAAATGGAACCCGCTAGCCAATAAAACTTGATCAATAAAAGAAACCAACTCAACCCTTTCTCTTCCTTCAATAAAATAATTATTTTTTTTGTGGATTTTATTGATGGATTTTACCAGCTTTTTGACCGCACTATAAATTCTGTTGGCTTTTTTTTGTTGAGTGGCATCAGAACAATTTTCAATAAATTCGATGAGATACAAATGCAGATTTTTCAAAATATCCTTAGAATAATCAGATTTGCCTTTCTCGACTCTTCTTTCCCATTTTTTTAATGGACTATTTTTGATGGCATTGAGAACAAGGTGATAATTTTCTGCTCTGATATATTTGTTATGTAATCGTAATTTACGATTTCGTTGAATCATTTTATGGGTAGAAAGATCCGTCAACCGTACTTTCAATTCTTGGAGTTGCTGATTTTCATCCAAGAATAATTTATACGAATATCCATTAATATGGTATTTCCAAACATAGCCTCCTCCAAACTTGTTGCGATCTTTAGGACTTCCCATTTTGAACTTGATATCATTCATTTCCTCTCCAAACACCAAATGATAGGGAAGTTTAAAACAGGAGTTATCCTTATTTTTTTCAGTAGATGTAAAGGAAATTTCTTTAAGAATTAATTCTTTTAGATTTTCTGGTTCCAATTCAGATTCCACTTGGCCATATTGTTCGAGATAATTTTCTTTTGTCTCGAAAACAAAATGAAGCCCCTGTTCTTTTTTGTCTAAAAAAACCCAACCAAAAGAATCTATAGGAGGGATATGTTGGAAACCCAATCCCAATAAAATTTCCTTCAATAAAACATGCCGAATAGGATGTCCAAGTAGTTCAATTAATTTGCCTTCTTCCTTTTTCATAAAAATATCACCTTCAATAAATCACATCATTTGATTCCTACACTTCAAAATAAATTGAAGTATATTTTAAGGGTGTGATTCATTTAAGTGTCTACTAAGTATCTACTCATTATGGGTAGAGTTCTTTCAGGGATAGAAGTCGGGTGTTCTCCTATTTTTTTGAAGCCATTCTTTTCATAAAATCCAAAAGCATGAGGATCAGAATAAAGAATAACTTTCTTGAACCCTAAGTTTTGTATTCTCGCAAAAGCATGCTCTAGTAAGTGTTGTCCATAACCTTTTCCGATGTAATCGGGAAGGAGGAATAAATTATCCAATTCAATATGTTCTTCTCTGTGAAGAAGCGAATAATAGCCAATAACGATTTCATCTTTAACAAGACTCCATACATCATTTTTTTGGATATATTCCGAACTGATAGTTAACACATCAATCCAAGAATCTATTAGCTCTTGGGGATAACCCCAATATGCTTTGGACTTTATGGTGATATTAGTAAGTGTGTGAGCCCACGATGGGGTAGTAGGAACAATTTCCAAAGCCTTTTTTCTTTCTCTCGACGACAAGATATAAAATAGTTAAGAATACAACAAATTTTTATACATTGTTTGTATTCTGCGTTCTATTAAATAGATATATATGATTTTTTTTCGAAATTGTGATTCGATAATAGAACGACTTCTTATTGATTGAGATATACATTATTCATATGGTTCATTTGTTGGGGATTATCCAGCCAAGCACAGATCGGGAACGAATCCTTGAGTGGTTGGAGAAATAAAACTTTAATCATTAAAGAAGCATTACCTTTTTCTATTGATTCTCTGACAGTTATTCCCTCAACCATAGAAGTTTTTGATGCCAATTCGGGAGAAAGATTGGATGATTCTAATTTTTTGTTTGAGTATGATAAAATGACCTGGCTTCGCAAACCTTTGCCCGATACCATTGATATTCGGTTCCAAGTAACCGCCCTGGATTTGGGAATTAAAGTCTCAAGGTTGGATACACAATATATAAAAGTTGACCCGACAACTCCCGAAGGGTATTTTTATGATCCATTCGATACACAAGCCGGGAATAAGGATATTCTCAATTTGGATGGAGTCGAATATTCAGGTTCGTTTTCTAGGGGAATTTCTTTTGGAAACAATCAGAATTTGGTCTTGAATTCTAATTTTAATATGCAAATGTCGGGTAGTTTAGGTGACGATATTGAAATTCTAGCCGCCATAAGTGATCAAAATATTCCTTTACAACCCGAAGGGAATACCCAGAATATCCAAGATTTTGATCGGGTATTCATCCAATTAAAGAAAGGAGGAACCAAATTGATTGCTGGAGATTATGATATGCGTCGCCCACCTGGATACTTCATGAATTATAGTAAAAAATTACAAGGAGCTAGATTGGAAAATATTTCCAAAGTCTGGGAGGGTGAATTAAAAAGTTCGGCCTCATTCGCTATTTCCGGTGGTAAATTCGCAAGGCAAAATTTAGCAACAACCGAAGGGAACCAAGGACCCTATAAATTAAGGGGAAACGAAAACGAATTATTCATTATTATTTTATCGGGAACCGAACGGGTTTTTTTAGATGGCAAATTATTAGAACGGGGGGAATTGAAAGATTATGTGATTGATTATAATCGAGGGGAAATTAGCTTTACAGCGAATCGACTCATTACAAAAGATAGTCGTATTATCATCGAATTCGAATATACCGATCAGAATTATTTGAGAATGATGTACACTCTGGGTGCGGAATATAAAAAAGGTAAATGGTCTTCCCGTTTTAATTTATATAACCAACAGGATTCGAAAAATTCGGGACAACAAGAATTGAGTTCTTCCCAAATTCAATTCTTGACCCAAGCTGGGGATAATGTAGGAGAATTGTCTGCTCCTGGTATTGATACTTTAGAAGAATTTACTACCGATCGAATTACGTATAAACAAATAGATACTTTAGTCAATGGTTTTGTTTATCCGAATATTTTAATGTATTCTGTTAATCCGGATAGTGCCAAATATACCGCCCGTTTTTCTGAAGTAGGAAATAATAACGGTAACTACATGGTTTTGAGTAGCTCGGCTAACGGAAGGGTATATGTGTGGGTGGCCCCGGATCCTGTTACAGGTTTGCCCCAGGGAAGCTATGAACCGGTTGTGAGTTTGATTGCCCCGGAAAAACAACAATTAATGACATTAGGTGGTAGGTACGATTTTGGTTTGGGTTCTTATGTAGATATTGAAGGTGCAATGAGTGTAAAAGATCGAAATCGTTTTTCAGATGTGGATCAAAATGACGATAGGGGAGGAGCTGTTAAATTAAGTGCCCAAAAAAGTTTTTTCTTCCATAAAAAAGATATTGATGAAACAAAAGAACAACAAGGTTTAAATAGCGATTGGAAATTAATTACAAAAGCAGATTATGAATTCAAACAAATTTATTTCGAACCCTTGAGTCCATATCGGGCAGCAGAATTTATTCGGGATTGGAACATTACCAATACAGAAAGACAAAATGAACATTTAGGGAAAATAGGTGTGGAATTAAATCGGAATAAATGGGGACGCTTATCTTATGATATCGGAACCTTTTTAAAAGATTCTATTTATACCGGTTTTAAACATTCTTTTTTATCGTCGTTAAATCGGAATGGTTTTAGAGTAAAATTTTCAGGGAGTTTATTGTCAACAGAAACACAAGAAGAGAAAACCCAATTTTTTAGACCAGATTTCAATGTATCAAAAACATTTAAAGATTGGAACGGATTAAAAGTTGGTGTTTTAGGGCAGCGTGAAAAAAACACAAGGACAAATAATGTTTCTGATGATTTATTAAATGAAAGTTTCTTTTTTGATATTGCAGGAGCATACATAGAAATGAATGCATCTAAGAAATTTAATTTTTCGACTAAATATCAAAAAAGATGGGATTATGCTCCTTCAGAAAATGAATTTAAAAATTCGACTATTGCCGATGAACTTTATTTAACGGGTAAATGGACACCATCTAAAATTTCCAATTTGAAATGGAACATGACCTATCGGAATTTACGAGTCAACGATTCTTTATTAACGAACCAAGAAGCATTAGAATCTTATTTGGGACGCATAGAACATAATTTATTTTTATTAAAAGGAGCAATTAAAAGTACTAGCTTATATGAAATAGGTTCCGGACAAGAACCGGAACTGGAATTTTCTTATCAAAAAGTAAATGATGGCGAAGGTGTTTATACTTGGATTGATCGAAATTTGGATAGCATTCCCCAACTCGATGAATTTGAAGAAGCGGTTTTTCAAGACCAAGCAAATTATGTTCGGGTGGCTACATTTACCAATAATTATATTCGCTCGAATTTGGTTCAGTTTTCGAACAGTGTGAGCATTCGCCCAAAAGCAATTTGGTTCAGTGAGGAAAAAAATATGAAATCTGTTTTATCCCGATTTTCTTTGCAGTCTTCCGTAAAAATAAATCGAAAAGTAAGACAGGATGAAGGCATTTCCCAATGGAATCCTTTTGAGTTGAATTTACCGGATTCTTCTTTGGTGTCCCTAAATTCTATTTATCGAACGACCTTGTTTTTTAATCCCAAAAATAATGAATATGATATTCGGGCAGGATTGAATTATTCGAGAAATCGAAATGTCTTGACCACCGGTTTTGAAAGCCGTAGAAATCAAGAACGATTTTTAGGTTTCCGTTGGAATTTAAATAAAAAATGGACATTATCTTCCTTAATGTCTGAAGGAAGAAGAATTGCGGATTCCGAATTTTTTAATAATAAAGATTATCATATTCGATATTATGAAATCGTACCGAAAATATCTTTTCAATATAATCAAAATTTCAGATGGGGTGCGGCTTATGAATATAACAACGGAACTAATGAAATAGGAGGAGGGGAAAAAATGAAATACCACGACATCAATACGGATATGACATATAATAATGGGGCGAGAACCTTTGTCCGTGCCAAATTTTCTTTCATTTTAGTCGATTACATTGGAGAAGCCAATACACCGGTGGGTTTTGCTTTATTGCAAGGCTTGCAACAAGGAAAAAATTATCGCTGGAATATTAATTTTGACCGTCGTTTATCCAAGAGCCTTATTTTAAGCCTGAATTATGAAGGACGGAAATCGGGCGATAATAAAATAATTCATGTCGGCGGTGCATCTATCAAAGCTACATTTTAATACGGATAAATCAATGAATATTAATTTTAAGAAATATCTTTTGGAAATTACAAATTCTTCAGATTGTAAAGAGATTGAGTTTATTCAATCTTTATGGAGTGGCTATGGAAAAATTTCTCGTTATCAATTATTAAATTCTGTTTATGATACGGTGGTAATTAAAAATATTTCCTTGAATTTATCCAAGGAGCATCCCAGAGGTTGGAACACCAATTTGTCCCATAATCGAAAAATGAAATCATATAAAATTGAAACAAATTGGTATAAGAATTGGAATTCAAAATGTTCGAATAAATGTAAAGTTCCTAATTATATCGGTTCTTTTTCAGAAGAGAATAATCAATGGATTATTTTAGAAGATTTGAATACTAGGTTTCCACTTCGGAAACATCAACTAGATTTTTCAGAAATTAAAGTTTGTTTAAAATGGTTGGCTAATTTCCACGCTACTTTTTTAACCCGAAAGCCAGAAGGCTTATGGGAAATTGGAACATATTGGCATTTGGATACTCGCCCGGATGAATGGAAAAAAATGAAACATAAAGAATTGAAATCGAAAGCATATATAATTGATGAATGCTTGAATTCCTGTAAATATCAAACGATAGTTCATGGAGATGCAAAACTTGCTAATTTTTGTTTTTCTGAAAAAGGAACAGAAGTAGCCGCAGTAGATTTTCAGTATGTAGGAGGGGGTTGTGGAATGAAAGATGTAACCTATTTTTTAGGGAGTTGTCTTTCTGCTTCCGAAATTGAAAAATTAGAAACTATTTTATTGGATTATTATTTTTTAGAATTAGAAAAGGCTATCCATTTTCTGGGATTTAATATTGATGTTCAAGAATTGGAAGAGGAATGGAGAGAAATGTATCCGATTGCAACTATCGACTTTGTTCGATTTTTATTGGGCTGGATGCCTTCGAGCCAAAAAATAAATAACTATAATTTAAAACAGATGAATTTGGTATTATCAAGTTTGTAATTTGAAAACAGTTCAAAAGATAGGGAAATCACATTTTAATAAATTGAATTCAATCTGTTGCTTGTTTAAATTCTTCCAAACATATTTCTAGCGATTTTCCTTCAGTATGGATGCATTCACAAAAATCGATGCAATTTTTTTCATTTGGATCTTCGCATTGTTTTTTACAGGCTGAAATTGTATTTCGAGGCATCAATTCATACATTGATGAATGAAGAACCATTATTATTATCACAAAGAAAACACCTGCAAAAAATTTAAATGGAAATTTTTTTTCCATTTTTTTTTATTAGGTAAATTTATATGGGAAGATGATGAATGAAATGGAAAAATATATTTGAATGTATGATAATCCCAACAAATTAAATATAAAACGGCACATAACATTAAGGGGGCAGAAACAAAAGAACCATCAAATCTGACGGACCATGATAAAATGCAAATGTTTAGAATAATGGGTAAATAAATGAAAGCTCCTATTGTTACCGTTCGTGGAATAAGCAAAAGGATCGCTGCCAAAACCTGCATAATTCCGACAAATGTATAATAATATCCAGTCTGATAAAACGCATCTAAAAAATGACCCATCGGATGGTTCGGAGAAAGAACGGTAAACCGTTCGCCCAACACTTTTTGCATACCCGAAGGAATAAACCCTGCGGCAAGAGCAACCCGACAAAAAATGGAAAAATAATACAACCATTTATTACTCCGAGCTTTAAAATGAATCTTGTCTATTTTTTCACCTAAACTCATCAGAATTTAAATTATAGGATGAATATTAGGTTAAATATAAATGGAAATTATTTAAAAATCCATTTATATTTTCTGGGTTAGAATTACACATAAAAAAACGGGGCGGTTTACCGCCCCGTTTTTGTTTAAAGAACCATCATCAAAGCTCGGTCTTCCAT
>JAHDDR010000129.1 GCA_020629255.1 Saprospiraceae bacterium
GAAGAACCATCTGTCGTAAACAAATCGGTCTTCACATCTGCTGTAACTATTATCCAGTTGTCATCTACTTGAATATCATCAAAAAACAAATAATCATAGCTATCACAACCCCAATAGCCCGCATAAGTCATTGTTCCTACCTCATCTACTATCATAAATACTGCATCTAATCCAAATGTACCAAATGAAGAACCGTCTGTTACCGGAATATCTGTAGAGTTCGTGCCTATAAGAATAAATGCTTTACCATTTTTAACGACAAACTTCCCACTGTCTTCATTACCAGATCCCCCTAAATAGGTTTGATAAATAATAGTTCCTTCCGAATCATATTTTGTGAGTAATAAATCTTTGTTACCTGTGCCAGGTGCAGAAGCAAGCGTAGATCCATTTGTAGTTGTAAACTCATGATTGGAGGTTAGGATGAGTCTATATATATAATCTCCTTCGGAATAGACCCCTAAGGTTCGATTAATATCTTCATATCCAACACCACCTTCTCCCCATGAAAATGAATATGATTGTGAAAAAGACGTTGTGGCAAAAAATAAGCATAACATTCCCACCATGCATGACATGGTATTTGTAAAATTAGTTCTCATTATACAGAATAGTTAACTGATAGATGGGAGGCTATTTCTAGTGCTATTATCTCTAAGACAAATAAAATGCCAAGCCTCTGTAAAGAGAACTTTAAAAGTTACTTAAAAATAAAATTCCACAAAAAACGGGGACTCCAAAAAACTTGGGATTTATCCTTGGTATCGTAAGAATCGGTGAGGAGTCTTCGGATGAGTTTATTATTGCCTATTTTTCGAATCGCAAATTTCATGAGCCAAGGACGGCTAAAGAACATCTGGACCCATCGGCTGAACTTGAGTTCTTTCCACATGAGCCTATAAACTTCTTTATCGTAGGCTTGGTTGAAGGAGGCAGAAAAATTGTTGTTTTCAAAACATTCCATCACGTGTTTACCGGCCACTCGTCCACTTCGGATGGCATTGCCTATCCCTTCCCCCGAAAGGGGATCGATAAGTGAAGCGGCATCGCCGAGCAACAGGAAACGCTCTCCTGAAATCTCCCTTTTTTTAGACCCCAAAGGCAATCCATGCCCCTTGATGGTTTCTACCGCTTTTGCATTTTTGAATCGTTCTGCCAATAAAGGGTTTTTATCAATGGCTCGTTGTAGGATTTCTCTTAGGTTGAGTTTTCTTTCTGTTACAATGGAGGAGAGAACGCCCAGTCCTACATTTGCGGTGTTGTTGGGGAGGGGGAAAATCCAAAAATAGCCGGGCAACAGATCGTCGAGGATATAGAACTCCATAGAAGCGTGTTCGTCTAACGGTTCTATGTTTTCATAATACACCCGAAGCCCTGCCGAATAATGTTCCCGTTCCATTTTATACTTCATCAACTGCTTGGTTACAATGGAGTGTGCTCCATCCGCACCCAAAACAATCTTTCCTTCTACAATTTCATCACCACTCATGACCTTCACACCATTGGAATCTGCTTCCACTTTCTTGGCCTTGAAATTTTCGATGATTTTTACATTTCCCTTTTTTTTGACTTCCTCATATAACAAATTGTCAAAATCATATCGCTTGCAAATGTGCATTTCCTTCACTGCTCCCTTATAACGAAAAGGTATAAAAAAACGACCATCATCTTCTGCTATCACGTGGAGTCCTTTTGTGGATAAAGCCGTTGCTTTTTCTAAAAAAGATTTTTCCAATCCTTCGGATAATTTGGAGAGTTGATTATACACGTCCCAACTCAGGGCATCGCCACAAATTTTGTCGCGGGGGAATTGGGATTTTTCAATGAGTGCCACATTAAGTTGGGATTCTGCCAGCTGTAAGGCACAAGCCAACCCTGCAGGTCCGGCTCCTAGAATCAAAACATCGAATTTTTGTGCTTTCGTCTCCAAGTTGGCAATTTTCTTAATTGGATGACAAAGGTAAAACAATAAAATCGACTCTTCTTACTAAATCCTCTTTTTGCCTTCTTATAAATATTGATTAATATTGAGGTTTGAACTTGTTTAGAAATTTAGTTATGTCTGATATCCTTTCTTTTTTTTCGGATCAAAAAAAATCATCTGCTGATATTGAAGCAGCGTTGCTGGACATGAAATCCAATGATTTACCCTGGGCAACCGGGAAAGTATTTGCTTATGTGTATGAACCTGCTCCGGATGCTTATGCTCTTATTAAAAAAGCATATATGCTTTTTCTTACAGAAAATGGCTTGGACCCGACAGCTTTCAGCAGCCTTTTAAAAATGGAACAGGAAGTAATCGGGACAGCTATCCAATTGCTAAATGGTGATGATAAATCGGCAGGGAATTTTACTTTTGGAGGAACGGAAAGCATTATTCTCGCCATAAAAACCGCGCGGGATTTTGCTCGGGATAAATACCCTGAAAAAACAAAACCGAATATCGTTTTACCGGTAACAGCACATGCTGCATTTTTTAAGGCTTGTCATTATTTATGTGTAGAAGCGAAAATCATTCCCGTAAATGAGGAAACCTTTACTCCTTCTATGACCGATTATGAAAATGCCATTGATGAAAACACTTTAATGCTCGTCGGTTCTTCTCCATCTTATGCACATGGCGTTATTGATCCGATTGAAGAGATTGCTGCTTTGGCAAAATCGAAAAATTTATTGTGCCATGTCGACGCTTGTGTCGGTGGCATGTACTTACCGTTTGCAAAGGCTTTAGGTTACGACATTCCCAATTTTGATTTTTCCGTAGAAGGTGTTACCTCCATTTCTATGGATTTTCATAAATATGGATATACTGCGAAAGGAGCTTCTTGTATTTTACATAAAGATCGGGCATTGAGGAAATATCAGATTTATACTTGTTCCGAATGGTCGGGTTATTCTTTAGTGAACCCGACCGTGATGTCGAGTAAGACCGGTGGTTCTTTAGCGGCTTGTTGGGCGAATTTAAGTTTTTTGGGTTTTGATGGTTTCCGAACTATTGTTGAAGAAACACAAGGAGCAAAAACAAAAGTAGCGGATGCCATCCAAAAAAATAAGCATTTAAAATTATTGGGAAATCCGGTCATGAATATGATCGCTTTTGGTAGTAATTCTATTGACCTTTTTGCTTTAGCAGCAAAAATGAAAGAAAAGGGGTGGTACATCCAATTACAATTCAAGCATGGAATTTCTCCAACGAATATCCATTTATCCATTAATCAGGCAAATGTGCCTCATATTGATGCATTTATTTCTGACCTGACAGAAATCGTTGAAGATTTGGCAAATTCGGAAACCCATACTGCCTTACCTTTTCCGCAAGAATTCTTGGACTCACTCACCCCTGAAATGGTGAACCAATTAAAGGAAAGTCTTGGCGTTGCCGATGGAGAAGCTCCTGTAGATTTAACTTTAATCAATCGAATTTTAGATGCGGCTTCCCCTGCTACAAGGGATATGATTTTAAAAGAATTTGTCAACGGCTTATTTAGATAAAATAATTTATTTGGATCTTTTTTATTATATTATTATTGGAATAATTCCTTTTATTCTCATCCGCTTTTCCAAGGCTATAAAGCTAGAAGGAATACTCAGCCCTGTTGTGATGTGCTACTTGGTTGGATTGGCGATTGGCAACCTTTTGCCAGGCACCATACCTTCCTCGATTCCGCAAACATTAACCGAAGGAACGATCGCTCTAGCCATTCCTTTAATTTTAATGACATCAGATTTCAAAGCCTTTTTAAAGGGAGCTAAAAACATTATCCTTTCTTTTTTCCTAGCGGTTTTTATTGTCCTCATCTTCTGTTTATCGGGTGCTTTTTTATTTGCAGAACGCACTGATCATGCACCAGAGGTTGCTGCTATGCTCGCAGGTGTTTATACCGGGGGAACACCGAACATGTCGAGCATTAAAATGGCGATTGGAGCCGACCAAAATATTTTCGGCATTTTAAATGTGGCTGATATTTTATTAAGTGGCATTTATTTAATTTTCTTGACATCGATAGGTCCGATTGTTTTCCGTTATTTATTACCCAATCCCAAAAAAGAAAATAATTTTATCGAAGAAGAAAAAACGCAAAAATTCAATCCTCACAAAAAAAATAAATGGATTGAATTAGGCTTAGCATTTTTATCGGCAATTATTATTGTTGCTGTTTCTATTGGCATTAGTTTTTTAATGTATGGAAAAATAAGCGAGGCTTTATTTATTATTTTGATTACATTATTTGGCATCGGCATTTCTTTTATTCCGTCTATTCGAAAATTAAACAGAGCCTATGAAGCAGGGGATTATTTATTATTAATTTTCTCTTTGGCCCTTGGTCTCATTTCCGATTTTTCTGCCATTGTTGATGCAAGTTCATCCATCTTATTTTTTACGGCTTTTGTTTTGATTGGAAGTATTTTATTACACGTACTGATGTGTCGCCTCTTCAAAATAGATTCCGATACGGCATTGATAACGTCTGCTGCATGTATTTTCGGCCCTGTTTTTATCGGGCAGGTCGTTTCTGTCATGAAAAACCGTTCCATGCTTGTCCCGGGAATGGCAATGGGTGTTATGGGTTATGCCATTGGTAGTTTTTTGGGGATTTTAATTTATCAGATTTTATCATAAAAAAGAGCCCCTCACAACCGAAGTTATGAAGAGCCCCTAGTGTGAAACTATAAAGGTGTTCATGTGTTCCGTCTATTTGTTTGGATATCAGATACTTTTATAATTCCAACACTAAAACCTAGTTTTTGGGGGTAATACTTTATAAGCCTTCACACGAAACCAACATCATCGTTTATTAAAAGAAATTACACATTTCTGTACTAAAGGGTAAGTTCTCACAAGTGATATCGCTCCCTACGGCAATAATGGCATCATGCTCGATCCATCGACCATTATAATAGATAACGAATCGGTACATGTGTCCTACGGTTACCCTGATATCTGCTTCACCATTAATAAACCAAGCAGAGGTCCAATAACTGCAAGATTGGTTGGTTAGGTTTCTGTACCAGAATGGGAAAGTAGGCCGTACAAATGCACCATTCGGGCAATAACCATTTACACTGAGGCTCACCACTTCATCCCCTCCTGCCGCTTGGTTGAGGAATAAATCGTAATCTAAATTATCGCATAAATTATTAATCTTGATTTCTCCAACCAAAACATCACAACGATACACTCTTAATAGGATAGGCTCGGCCGGTACATTTACAAAGCGGATGAAATCCCCTATAAATGTGGAGAAGGTTCTAGTCCTTATCACTTGGTTATTGGAACAACGAATAGCCTCCATCCGTAAGGTTAATCTAGTGCCATCGGGATCTACATTGCTTTTTAGAAAAACTCTGGAGCCCCACCAACATGCACCGGCTTTCCAATCCCAATTCCAATAAGACAAGTGTTCGAATTCTGCTTTCGCCACCAATTGCCCAGAAGTGTTGGTTGTAATTGTCACATCCTCTTCTCTGTCCCAAACGCCATCCTCTACTTCATAACTCCAAATCGGGATTACATCTCCATCTTGCACCGGACCTCCCGTTACAGGGTTGTATGTATCCGACGCAATTTCGATTTCGACATCCAATGTTCCGTTTTCGAAAAACCGGGCTTGTTTACCATTATCATCCCGAATGGTTACCGCTACAAAGCCTGCGGAGTAAAATTCAATCATTGAAGATTCTCCATTTTCTTGGACTTCAGCAATCATTCCTCCAGGATAAGATTGGAAATTTCGTTCTTCGTTGTTGAAATAAGTTAATTCTGCCACCAAGTTTCCACTCAAAGGGGCTCCGTTTTCGTCTTTGATCACCAACCCTTGAGGAGCAAAAAGCGTTGCTCTGGTATTGGTACCACTTACGACATCCGTCACCATGGTTTCGTCTTCATTCAAGACTCCATTTGTGGTTTCCATTGTTGTTATTTTGTAGGATACTCCTTCTGGGGTATCTAATTTTTCTATCAAGCCTATATCTATGGATGTTCTTCCTTTTTCATAAATATGGACAGGCACACTAGTTGTAACATAACCGCCCGCTTCCAGCACTACATTGAATTTGAGCGGATTGTCCGGTGTTGGCTCCCTATCACTATAAATGCCGAAGGACACCAAGCCTTTTGTAATAACAAATACATCATTTTCTTGACCTGAAATATCGAATACATCATCTGCATCCTGTCCTGTAATCCTTGCTCGAACGATAGTTCCATCCAAGCCCATTAATTCTTGTGTTTTGGCATTCAAAATGGTTAGAGCCAAGGAAGTGTGCATGATTTCTGCTGTATTGGAAATGATTTCCACATCATTTAGCAAAGGTGTTTTCTTACAAGAACCCAGTAAGAAAATCAGAGCGAATAAACTAATTATACTTTTTTTCATGACTTCGTAGTTAAAGCTTAACTGATAAATAGATGTTTAAAACGGGGTAAACGTAATATTGTCTTAGATTTTGTTGTAATTGACCTTCTTGTTCGGCAGTAGGTGATACTGTTCCCGTTGCATCTAAAGTTGCATTGGGGGAACCGGTAAATAATCCTCCCATTTCTAATTTCAAGCCTACCCTTTTTCTGTAATGTGCCAAACGTCCGACTCCAGCTCCAAGAAAAACATTGAATTTATTGGGAGTAATACCAATAGATGCCGTCCCTATTTCTTCGTTGGTAATCGTTTGGTTTCCAATCTTGATTTCTTCTTCTATCGCTGCTCTGGATATTGTATTCACGCTAGAGCCATTATAGAGTCCGCCTAAGGTTACATGGAATTGATTTTTAGGATTTTTACTGATATAATAATCCAATTTAAAATCAATGGTCATTAATTTGACATCGATATCGGTATCTGAATACCCCCAAAGAGCATCAGTTTTGAAGCTCAAGGGCAAATATGTGCCTCCTATCCGGATAGATAATGCCGCTCCAAGGTTTTTGGAAATAGTTAGACCGGGGCCAAGCGTACCTGCATAGATTCCAATCGCCCAAGGATTGTTATGTTTCCCTGTAACCACCTGGCTGTATTTGCCTGCACGGGTACGATAGGTCAATGGATAGGTTGTGCCGCAATTCGTAACGGTAGAGCTTATCATGTGTCCTTTTTTACCATTGGGATCTTCGAGTTCTAATGAGACATCCAACCCTTTTTGGTAATGGATGATGTTTAAGGAATCTCCAGATGATAAATTATTCACTGTTCCTTGTTTGAGGATCACCTCATCCTCGATAACATAATAATCAAGTTCTTTGTCTTGTGTTTTACTCCCGATGTTGATAATGGAGAGTCGTACGCTGTCTTCCATACAAAGTGAGGTCACTTTGAATTGAGCGGTTTCATTTTCTTGTGCCATGAGCGAACTTGAGATAGTCATGGCCAAAATGAACGGGATGAGATAGAGTTGTCGTCGAATCATAGCTTCACATTCTATTTTGACTAAATATTATATCCACAATTTCTGGATAAATACTTGGTTTATCAAATACATTTTCCCTAAATTGCCAATATTAAAATCTAAAAAATAGACTGAATAACAATACTTTATACAACATTTTACCCAAATGAAGAAAAGTAATCTTTGGAAAATATTCAGAAAAATTGAGCACAAGGAAAGAAAACAGCTCCAACTCTTTCTTTCTAGTCCGTTCTTTAATGTAAGAAAAGATGTTTTGCAATTGTTTCTTTGTTTGCAAAAAGGCATGTCTAATCATAATTTTGATTTAAGAAAGGAAACGCTTTTCAAAAAAATTTACCCGAAGGAAGTGTATGATTCTAAAAAGATGAGCTATTTAATGTCTTTTCTTTTGAAGGAAATCAAGCGCTTTCTTGTTTTTAGGCACTTGGAGGAACGACCGGAACTTTCCCAAATTTTCTTATGCCAATCCATTTTGGATAAAGGAGAGGATGCTTTATTTGAAAAAGAATGGGCTACGGCCAAAAAATTACTGGAGCAAACCACTATCCAAGGAGGATATAGTCATTTACGACGATTCCAACTTCATGAAGTTTATTATGAATATTTTAGAAAGAAAGCTCGATTGGGTGATATGCATTTGCAGGAAATTTCCGATGAATTAACCAATTTTTATCTCATCCAAACATTGAGGCAACGATGCTTGATGCTTTCTCATCAAACGATGGCAGAGAAACAATATGAACAAGTTTTTTTTGATGAGGTTTTAGGTCTTCTAGAACAAGGACGGATGAGGGAAAATTTTTTGGTTAATATTTATTATCATAGCTATAAATCCATTACCTCTCTCGAAGATGATTCCCATTTCAACCAACTTGTAGAATTAATAGAAGAATATTGGGAAAACATTTCCGAAAAAGAAATAAGAGATATTTACACCTTGGCCATTAACTACTGCATCAAAAAAGTAAATAAGGGCGAAAAAGTTTTTTTTGAAAAAGCACTCCACTTATATAAAAGTGGGTTGGAACGAAAAATTTTATTGGAAAAGGGAATACTTTCCAGATTCACCTATAAAAACATTTCTGCCATTGGGTTTGGTGCAAAACAAATCGATTGGGTTCTAGCCTTTTTAGAAGATTACAAAAAGCACTTACATCCAAGCGAACGAAGGAATACATACCAATACAATTTGGCCATTTATCATTTTCGATTATCAAATTATGAAGACGCCTTAGAATTATTACGGGATGTAGAATTCAAAAATGATGTATTTTACAACTTAGATATTCGAAGAATGTTGCTACGTATATACTATGAGTTAGGTCATTACATGGCTCTATCTTCTTTGCTCGATAGTTTCTCTACCTATATTAATAGAAATAAAAAATTGGGCTACCATAGAGAAAATTATATGAACCTGATTAAAATTGTAAAATTAATTTTACGTTCAAATATCAAAAACAAAAAGGAGAAAGAAATAATTATTGAAAAAATCAACAATATGGAATCTTTAGCCGAAAGAAATTGGTTATTGGATATATTATCTAGATAATTTTCAAACTCATATCATGATTTATAGCTGGACTCCCCACATTAAAACAGAACGTTTAATTCTGCGAGAAGCGAACGAAAAAATATTCCATCAGGTTTTTAAGGACCTTTCAATTCAAGAACAATTATCTTTTTTCGGATTGGAAAAAGAAGAAAAATTAATCAACAGACGAAAAGAAATCGAAAAAGGTTTATCCACCCATATTATTGATTATAAAATGTGGCATCTATTATTACCCGAAAACAACGAGTGTATCGGCGAATGTGGTTTCCATACTTGGAAGCCTTATCATCAAGTAGCTGAAATTGGATATCATCTTAGAAAAGACATTCACAAAAACAAAGGCTATATGTCTGAGGCAATGGAAGAAATAATAAAATTCGGATTCCAAGAAATGAACATCAATCGAATTGAAGCTTTTATTAGTCCGGACAATGTTCCTTCTTTAAAGCTCGTCAAAAAATTTGGTTTTTCCTATGAAGGGCTTCACCGAGAAAATTATAGAAATAAAACAGGATTGGTCGACTCTGTTGTTCATTCTTTATTGAAAAGGGAATACTTTTTATCGGAATAACAATATTTTATTCCTGAACATCCACAGCAATATCCATTTGTGCAAATTTGGCTAAATCTGCCAACATTTTACGTGTCGGTTTCAAATTAGGTGTTGATGCTTGGTTAAAAATTGCTTCGAATTTCTTAGCATATTGTTTTCTTTGGGTAAACACCCATTGTGATGCATAATAAAAACCATGAATGGTTAAATTATTTTCCGAATCGACGACTTTTCCTTCGCTTACTTTTTTAAATCGTTTATAACTCTGCACTACATTCGGATAATCTTTCAAGCAAAAATACCCGATAATCAAAATCAAAAAAAGACTATCTTGTTGGGTATGGAAAGCTATTTGTTGATATTCGACCAAGGTGCCTTCCACGCTTACAACCGCTTCTTTTATTTCTTTTTGATCACCTAACAACAACAACATAGCATGTGCTGTTTTCAGACTAATATGTTTTAAAATTGAATTTTCATCCCATTCAATCTTATCTAATAACTGGCGACATTTTCTTTTCAATTCACCCAGGTGCTCCTTAACATCTTCGGGTATTTCTTCTAGATGATTTTCTTTATAGGAATGCAAAAATCTAGTCGAGTAAAAACTCGTTTGAATGGCTAATGAAAATAGTTCAGGAGAATTCATATAGCTATTCCAAAAAAGAACCTCTTCCGCTTTTTTCAACAAGTCCTGTGCTTCGGTCATCACTAGATTCATATCTACCTTATGAAGCAAATATCTTAATTTCATATAAGATATTTTGTAAGACAAATCCTCCATGAATGGAAATACAATAAAATTATATTTCCGAAGAGATTCTTCTATTTCTAAAATATAGGCAAAGAATTTTTCAGAATAAAATTCCCCTCTCCTTAAAAAATAAACCGCATAACAATAACCATATTTACACAGTACTTTTACCACAAAGCTATCACTAGATTCATACGATTCAAAAAAGGAAGTTATTTCTGACAATTCTTTTGTTTTTAAAGGCTTTTTCTTGGCACTAAATTTCTCAGTTAAATATTTATAGATATCATGTTTTGCTTTTTCATTTTCCAGCACTCGCAACAAATGCTCCCTATGTTTTAATGAAGCATGATAGGTTTCTTCTAAATATGTTTTTTGAGCTAGAATTCCTAACAAGACGATCAAACTATTATGATCTTCTATTTTTTCAGCTAATTCTAGAGAAAGCTGTAAATTCCTTTCGGCAATTTCTCGCCGACCTTCATTTAACTCGGACTGAATAGTATTTATCCTTTTTAATAGATAATTTGGATAATTCTTACTCAAAAAAGATGTAAGACGAAACGAATGATGAGCCAATTGAAAAA
Source organism: Saprospiraceae bacterium (assembly GCA_020629255.1). Classification (GTDB taxonomy): domain Bacteria; phylum Bacteroidota; class Bacteroidia; order Chitinophagales; family Saprospiraceae; genus JAHDCE01. The sequence continues at coordinate 10,851 of JAHDDR010000129.1, forward strand.
ATTTCTTTTTATTTTTTTCTGATGCATCTCCATATACCGTTTCACATAATTCACCTGAAGACTGTTCTGTTAGAATCCCTCTATCGATGGCTCTAACTAATTTCAATGGAGTTTCTGCACCTATTCTTTGAAGATGCTTTTCGAATAGGTTGAAATATTCATCATCTAATAATTTTATGACTCGTTCTATATAAAGCATAATGTTATTCTATCCCGTCACAATATAAGAATATGAAATCAAATAGTATCCTCTTTTGTCATACCGACATCTTGTTCCCCACGTCCCTTTTAGTAGAACATTAACGGCATTTATCTCCTTATTAAGAATAGATTAATGAATAAAATACTAATTTTAGGATATCAAAAAAGAATATCATCATGAGATTATTTTTTTCTTTAGTCTTCCTATTTATTTTAGGAACTTCGGTTTCTGCTCAATCCTATACCACAAAAAAAACAGCTTCAAAAAAAGCCCTTAAATATTATATGAAAGGGAAAGAGTTAGGTCGTGCCAACGACAACACCAAAGCCATGAAGGAATTCGACAAAGCGTTGACAGAGGATGCTAATTTCATCGATGCACTGATAGAAAAGGCTGGTATTTATTTCAATACAGGAAAAAAAGATCAAGCCACTCAAACATTAGAAAAAGTCATTGAATTAGACCCATACTATAAACCCAAACTTCTATACACCTTGGGTTCGATGAAAAAGAAACAAGGAAAATGCGACGAAGCCGTTCCGCTCATGGAGCAATACCTGAAAGCTCCTAAAACGCATGATGCCATTGTTGCCAAAGCCCAAAAGATTATAGACAATTGCGATTTCCTCGCAAACTTCAACAATAAAATTACTGCGTTCAACCCTCTTCCGATGAATGACATGATCAATACAGCATCTGCTGAATATTTTCCATCGATCTCAGCAGATGGGGAAACTTTCTTTTTCACAAGAAGAGATCGAGGACAAGAGGATATTTATTTTTGCATGAAGGATGGAGATGATTGGGGAACTCCGATAGCATTAAGGCATATTAATACCCGGGAGAATGAAGCCAACCAATCCATTTCTGCTGATGGGAGAACCATCGTTTTTACCGCTTGCGGAAGAAGGGGAGATGGTTTTGGCAGCTGCGACATTTATATTTCCAAGTTCGTGAATGGTCATTGGGAGCCTGTACAAAATATGGGCGCAGGTATCAATTCTCCAGCATGGGAATCCCAACCTTCTATCTCCGCAGATGGCAAAATGATCTTTTTCACTTCTCGGAGAAAAGGAAACAAAGGCAAAGCAGACATCTATTATAGTAAGAGTAATGATGAAGGAGCTTGGTCGATCGCCAAACCTATTAAGGGCCTCGTCAATTCTACTGGAGATGAGCAGACACCTTTTATTCATCCAGATGGAAAAACCCTTTATTTCAAATCCAATGGTCACCCCGGCTTTGGTGGCTTGGATATTTATTATTCGAAAAAACAGAAAGATGGCACTTGGGGTAAACCCGTCAATTTGGGCAAGGGCATCAACTCCGAAGCTGACGATGGTAGTTTCATCGTAAGTTTGGATGGTAAAACCGCCTTCTTCGATTCGGCCAGAAACCTGAAGGAAGGAGAAGATGAGAAAAAAGAAAGTTCTATCGATATTTATTACATGGAGTTGGAGAAGTCTTTAAGACCTGAACCCGTTACCTACGTAAAAGCGAGAGTCGTCGATGCGGATTCTAAAAAACCCATCCAAGCCAAAGTAGAATTCGTGGATTTAGGCACACAAAAAGTACATGCTTACAATACCACCGACCAAAGTGGCGAATTTTTGGTTTGCTTACCCGTAGGACAAGATTATGGCTTGAATGTATCTAAAACGGATTATTTGTTCCATTCCGAAAATTTTGCGTTAAAGGACGGAAATCCAGAAAGCCAACCTTATGAATTGACCATCGAATTGAAAAGGATTCCTCCCGCCATTGTAGAAACCAAACCCACAACCATCCAACAACCGATTAAGGTAAAACCAACACCACCTCAACCCATCATACTCAAAAATATCTTTTTCGCTACCGGATCGGCAAAGTTAGAGGATCGTTCTTCCAACGAATTGATGAAATTGTATCAACTACTACAAGAAACGCCTAAGATGAATATCGAAATTAGAGGACATACGGACAATGTCGGTTCTGATGCGGATAATATGAAACTTTCACACGCTCGATCAAAAGCGGTCTATGATTATTTGATAGGAAAAGGCATCTCATCTATCCGATTAAAGTATAAAGGATATGGGGAGACCCAGCCCATCGACACCAATGATACGTCGGACGGGAGGCAGAATAATCGAAGAACGGAATTTATTATCCTACCTTAATAAATAAAACATCATCCAATCCTAATTTAATAGAAGGAGGGGTAAATAATTTACCCCTCCTTCTACATTTTAACCTCTTAT
>JAHDDR010000130.1:0-5104 GCA_020629255.1 Saprospiraceae bacterium
TCTTTTGTTTCTGCCCACTCATTATAAAGCTGAACCACTTCTTGGAATTCTTCAGTCATTTCCTGATGTGTTTTCATTAGTTTGAATTTTATGGATGTTGCCTTGGAACATGCTTTGGAATAATCACAGAATAATTCCCTCATTATTTTTTTGAAATTATTAGGCTTTACGGTAATTAATTCGCCTCCTTTTTTTCTCATATAATGAGAAGCAGATTCATAATTTATATTACGAGAATTTTGATGTTGGCTAATTCTGACAAAATAATCAATGGCGCCTTCTTGTATCACTTTATAAAACTTGATGGTGTTGTTAGTTTTTCTATCACCGACAGTAATATATCGTTCATCATTATAAGAAAATTCCTTGATCTCCTTAATGCTGATTTTTATTTTTTCACAATTGTTATCTTTAAACTTCAAAGCAAAAGTATTGACGTTAGCATATGGTGCTTTCCAACCCCATCCTTCTATCACTTTTCCATCGTGTAGGGTTACCATTACTTTGTTTACGGATTTCCCACATTGTCCAATACCATGGAAACTTAAGAATAGGAGGGGAAAGAAAATAAAAAAATTAGCGAATTTCATAGAGTAAATTTAGTTAAGTAATTTTATAAAATCCGCCCTTCGGAAATTAATTTCCGAAGGGCGGTAGAGGGTTAAGGAGTTAATGTAAGAGTGCATGAATAATCGGAAATAGTTCCATCATCAATAACAAGCTCAATTGTTATGGTACCATCAGGGTTATATGTGCCCGATCCAGAACCCATTAATTCGATATACTGATCTTGGTAGATTATTTGTGTAGGAATATTGAAAGTAGTTGAAGTAATCAGTTCTGCATTCATTTCTAATTCTAGATCTATGGAGATATTGATGGAGTTATTGCAGTTGCTACAAGAGTTGTCCGCTTCAATTGTAGCAAAAAACATATCCGAGGGCGTTTGCTCGCATATACTTTGTCCATCATAATTTCGAATCATCTTATCTCTCCAAGAATCTGAACAATTTTCTCCTTCGTAGCCATCAGCACATTCGCAGATTCCTTCATTGCAAATTCCCCCGTTTAGACAAGTAACATTTTCACAAGGATCTTCTTTGCAAGAATCAAAAATAATACTGGATGATAAACCCAATACTAAAATAAGAAATAAGTTTTTTAAAAGTTTCATAATTTTATTTTTAAAATGAATAAGCCTATTCTATAATTAGGATTTTCGGCATCGCCCGTTTAAAAAATGAATAGAAGAATGGGGCTTAATGATATGATTTGGTTTTTCAGAAATGTGTGTGATTGAATTTATATTTAAATAATTTTATTTTTAATTCTTAAAGTTAGAACAAGTGAAATAGAAAATAAAATAAGACCCAAAAAACCTCCATAAAATTGAAAATTCTGTTCAAATTCAAAGCCAACATAAATGACACAGAGTTGGTAAATCATCATTGAAATGATCGATAAGATAGGAAGGTGATCGGTGCTATGGAGTTTTTTTATGGTGGCAATATTTAATAACCCGATGATGATGAATGAAGCTCCCATCATAAAACTAACGATCCCCCAAGTATACCAGAGAGCTTGTTCTGTTCCAAAAATTGACATTTCTTTTTGAAGATAATTCTGTATTTTGGGTTGAATTAAATCTTTAAAGTGAACAAATAAGTGTAATCCTCCAATGAAAATGGGAGTAATGCACCCAGCAATGATGAAGAATGTTTTAGCTAATTTATTCATGTTTTTTTATGAGCTGATTTTCATTTGATGCAATTTAGTTCTTTTTAAAAGATGACTCAATTGTCCGAAGGAAACAAATGGTGAAATTCATCTCTAGGATGATAAACGTATAAAATAATATGCTGAAATTTCCAATACAAAAAAAAGAGAATACTCAAAATGAATATTCCCTTCTATAGTAACATCTAGTGAATAATGAAAAATTATTCCTTCATCACTTTTTCGTTTCGGATGAATTGCCCTTGGGAATAAATTCGCATTAAATAAATTCCAGAAGGTAATTCTGACATATCGATTTCTTTACTACGGGTCGTCAATGCTTGTCGTCCCATCATGTCGAATAATCGAATTTCCAAATCATCCAAATTCGAATTGATATATAAGATATGTGTCGTCGGATTCGGGAAAATATAAATACTCTCTTCCTTGATATTCTCCGAAATATTTCCATCTTGTTCTTTGCTAGAAACACAATTGGATTGTGCTTCGAAAGCACCCATGTCAACAGTACTATAAAAACGGAAATTAGCATCAATGTCTTCTAATAATTGGACAGCATAATTATTGTCTCCGGCATTCACGGCAGGCGAACAAGCATCCAGAGAATAATCAGCATTCAACATTAAATCTCCAGCAACATCAGAAAAAATATTATTATTTCCGGTACTGATGGACGAAGCACCTTGTATGTAACAATTTTCTGTAATTAAATTCAAAATATTATTATTATATGCCACGAAATTTTTATCAAAACTCAAATTCTGATGAGCGATAATAGAATTATAAATATTTACATCCAATTGGTCGCCAAAACCAATTTGCATGGAAATTAAATATTTATTTTTGGTTTCTCCTAAAATAGTACAATTGTACATGTCCAAAGATTGATCTCTGTTGGTCGCAATTAATGCAATAGCATTCGAGTTAGTCGAAGCATTATTGGCCACCAAAGAATTTTCCAAGTAAGTATATAAAGAGTTGTTAACTTCAATCGCACAACGTACAAGCGACATATTGTCTATGATTCGTGATGACAAAACATACATATTCGTCATATTACTATGGTACAAGGCAGAACCATAATCCGATTGATTCTTTTTGAATGTACATTTTTCAAAAGTAACATCTGGGGATAAGGTAGCGAAAAGCCCACCACCATAAATAGCTCTATTCCATTTAAACGTCGTATTGATGAATCGAACCGTAGATTCGATAATATAAGCCCCACCCCCTCTGGCACGACCAAAGGAAGAAGCATCAGTGGCAGCACCATCTCTTATCGAAATACCATCAATAACAACATTATCCGCTCCTTGTAATTTTATAACATGGTACGAGTTACCATCGTATCCGGCAATACCATCCACATTTCCAGAAAGGATCGTTTCATTAGAAGAAACATTTCTGGTGCCGCCTCCATTCGGATAACCTCCAAGTAAAGTAACATCCGAAGAAAAATTAAAGGCAGTACCACGTATGGTACCCGTTGTGGGGTAATAGGTTCCTTTAGCAATGTGGATGATGACGCCGGTTCCTAAAGCCAAAGCATCTTGCAAATCAGTAAAGGCATTGCCCCAATCTGTACCCGAATTATTTCCAGTGGCAGTATGATCCACATAAACATTGTTATTTACCGTCACTACCACAGTATCCGAAATAATACAACTTCCATTAAAAGTACTTACAATATATGTAGTAGAGGTTAGGGGCATGGCAATAGGATTGGCAATAGCAGGATTATCCAAACCAATAGCAGGCGACCAAGAATAATTTCCAAAACCACCACTTGCCATTAATTGTACGGAATTGCCTTTATCAATCGTCACTTCAGTAGGTGAAACGGATAAGGGTACATAATTGATATTGAACAAAGCATCACTGAGATCAAAAGCAGTCCCTTCGTACTCTTTTACGCGCAGTAAAACAGAAGGGCTATTAATAATAGGAACCGCCCAGGTATAAGAAGCATTGGTGGTAACATGATTTGAAACAATGGTAGTCCAAGTCGCCCCCAAATCAGTAGAATAAGCCAAATCGTAACCCGCGAGTGGTGATGGTTCATCCCAAGTGATTTCATATTCCATACAAGGTTGGAGCATTTCTCCACCGTTGGGCGTCAAGAGGGTCAAAGGAACTGCCGAATTCGTAATCGAAAACGTATAGTCACTGATGTCGCTCTTGCAATTATCAATATTATCGACAACTTGAATCAAACAATTGGAAGAAATATTATTAGGAACCGTCCAAGGATAAGTATTGTTAGAAGTGTTGTACCCTGTTTCAATTTCGACCCAAGAAGCGCCATTAGTAGTAGAGTAATATAAATCATATAAATTGGAAACCCCATCAGTCGACCATGAAATATCATAGGTTGCTCCCACTTGGAGATTCCCTCCGAAATTCGGTTGGATAATGGTGATAGGCTGTTCTATCGTAAAGGTATTATCACTCACATCATCATAGGAAGACGCTAAGTTGGGGTATACCTTAATCAAACAATCGGTCGATGCGATATTGGGAATATCCCAATCATATGTAGCAGGATTAGATGTCGTATTCCAATTGGTCGTGATGGTATTCCAAGAAATACCATTGTCCAAAGAATATTGAATGGTATATAGATTCCAATTGGGAGCCCGATCTATGGAAATGGAAGTAATGGTGCATCCACCCAAGAATGTAGAGGTACCATTGTCTCCATTCGGAGTCAAAACGGTAACAGCAGGCTTGATCGTAAATAATGCATCACTTATATCATAATGATAAGCATCATTATGGTGACTGACTTTGATAAGACAATCCGTAGAAGATTCATTCGGTACTGTCCAATAATAAGAACCATCATTAGATTCATAAGAATCTATGATATTCCAAGTCAAACCACCATCTGTAGAATATTCAATTCTCACATGGGTATAAAAAGTCGAAGCATCCCATGTAATGTTTCTATTATTACCGGAATAGAGAACGTCACCCCCATTGGGTGCATACATCAAAGCTTCTTTAGGTAGAATGGTGAAGACATCATCCGAAGAATCAGATTTACACGTATTATTATAATCCAATACTCTGATGCTACAATTTTCAGAATTGGCATTTGGAACTGTCCAATTTACCGCATTTCCAGTTACATTGGTGGCGATATTGCTCCACCCTCCGCCTGAAGAATATTGAACAGTATATTGCCCAGAAGCTGTAGGCAAGTTATCCCAAGTAATAGTGACAATATCATCCACATTAAAGGACTCACCTCCATTCGGATAAGTAACTGTGATGTCATTGCTTTCGATGAGAGAGAAGGTGGCATCGCTGACATCGACCATGGAGGAAGGATAATTCTCCGATTCCACCTTGATCAGAACGTCGG
>JAHDDR010000130.1:5204-13170 GCA_020629255.1 Saprospiraceae bacterium
CGATGGTGATCCATGTGGTACTGATTTTATACTGAACGGTATAGAACCCGGAAGCGGTGGGGAGGTTGTCCCAAGTGATGGTTACGGGGTCACCGACATCATAACTTTCGCCTCCCGCCGGGTTGGTGACGGTAATGTCATTACTCTCGATGAGAGAGAAGGTGGCGTCACTCACATCGACCATGGAGGAAGGATAATTCTCCGATTCCACCTTGATCAGAACGTCGGTTGAGCTGATGCCGTTCGGGACGGACCAATTGTAGGACTGGACGGCGGAATAATTATCCAATACCTCTGTGATGTAGGACCATGATGTTCCGTTGTCGATGGAATAGTATAAATCGAAATCACCGATGCAATTGAGGGACTTGTCCCATTCGATGAGCATCTCCCCGCATCCGATACCGGTTTCGCCTCCGTTGGGAGAAAGGACGGTGATGGGTTCCAGGATGGTGAAAGGGGCATCGCTCTGGTCGACATGTGTGGGGTCCGATGATTCCATGACCCTGACGAGGCATTGGTCCGAAGGGATGTTGGGTACGGACCATGTATAGGAACCGTCGTCGGATTGGTTGTCTGCGATGAGAGTCCATGACCCGCCGTTGTCGACGGAATATTCGATTCTGACATAATCGTAATAGGTGGCATTGTCCCAAGTGATGTTGTAGCTGCACAGGGGTCGGAGTTGGAACTGTGGTCCGTTGGGAGTGAGGAGGACGGGAGCCTGTTTGTTGACGGTCACGGTTCCGTCGGAAATATCGTATTTGCAACTGTTGTCATAATCAAGGACCCTGAAGGAGTAATTGTCCGAAGGGGTGTTGGGTGCGGTCCAGTTATAGGAATTTCCGGTGATGTTGCTGGCGATGGTGATCCATGTGGTACTGATTTTATACTGAACGGTATAGAACCCGGAAGCACCCGGAAGGTTAGACCATGTGATAGGAATAACATCCCCGACATCATACACTTCTCCTCCAGAGGGAGAAGCAACAGTAATGTCATTTGTCTCTGTTATAGTGAAAGGGTTATCACTGAGGTCGAACATGGTTGTGGGATAGTTTTCTGCTTCTATTTTTATGAAAGCATTACTAGTATTAAGCCCATTCGGAAGGGTCCAATTGTATGATTGGGTAATAGCAGAATTATCCAATACCTCAACGATGAATGACCAATTTGTTCCACCATCAATAGAATAATATAAATCAAAATCGCCAATACAGTTTTTTGATTTTTCCCATTCGATGAACATATCTTCACAACCTAAAACGCTTTCGCCACCATTGGGAGATAGGATCGTGATGGGATCCGCAATTGTAAAATTGGCATCACTAATATCATAATGATTGATATCTGCGAGGCTCATCACTCTGACCAAAGCTTCGTTTGTTGGTGTGTTGGGTATATTATTCCAGTAATAACTTCCGTCATTGGTTTCACTCGCATCAATTTGTACCCAAGTAGTCCCATTGTCTGTTGAATAATCCAGACGGACATTAGAATAAAAGGTGCTGGCATCCCAATAAATATAATATTCACACAAGGGGCGGAACAATTGCCCTCCATTAGGAGAGGTCATAACCGCTTGTAGTGGTTCTATGGTAAAGCTGGCGTCGGAGATATCCATTTTACAAGTTTCATTGGAGTCCCAAACACGGAATAAACAATCTGTAGAAGGTGTATTAGGAACCGTCCAATTATAAACTCCTGTTGTATTGAAATGATTGGTGGCAATGGTACTCCAAGAACTTCCACCATTAGTAGAATAATATAGATTATAATTAGCCGAAACCCCTTCGGCATCCCAAGTAATTGGAAAAACAGTATTGGGGGTGAGAATTTCTCCACCATTGGGAAATGTGAGGGTGACAGGAATTTTTATAGTAAACACATTGTCACTAACATCTGAGACAGCTGGTGCATTGGAATCAGAAACTCTAATTTTTGCGATGGTGGATTCTACATCGGGGACTGTCCAAGAAAATTCTCCATTAGTGGCTTGGTAATTGGTGGTGATGGATGCCCAAGTGGAGCCATTGTCCAAGGAATAATCAATATTATAATAATTGGATACCGAACCACTTTGATCCCATTGGATGAGATAGGTTTCGCAAGCATAAAGGGTTTCTCCTCCGTTGGCTTGGATAATGGTAATGCTTTGTGCTTGGATGGAGAAGAATAAAAATGTTGAAAAGAATAAGAGTAGGGATTTTTTCATGCGAATTTTAAATTAGGTATTTTTTAAAAAGGTATGTCGCCTTTCTTAGTAAAAGGCTGGCAAAGATCATAAATTAGATGGAAAGGTAAAGAGTATTAAAGAGAATATTTTGAAGGGCGGTTTCAAAAATTAAAAATCCCGAATTAAGATTTATCTTAATTCGGGATTGATTTTCTTTCGGTGCTTCGAATGGCTAAAAGGTGTAGAAAACACCCACCCTTACTGTATAAGGAGAACTCCTTGGAGAATGCAATCGGTCATACAACACATCAATGATGAATTCGGTATAAAACCCAAGCTGTTTTCCGAATTGGGAGGTATATCCACCACCCAGATATAGAACAGATTCATTTTTATTGGAACAATTAGCAATACAACTTTCATAGTTTGGGCTATTGGGATCACAATCTTGACAAAAGCCGAAATTAGTAACCACATTTCCAGAAGCGTCCTTATACTTGGATTTATAGCTTTGGAATTGATATTCGCCAATCGCATAAAATTGGCTGAACACATTGGCTTTTACAAATAGTCGGGGACCTATTGCCGTACTTGAAATTTTATCGCCTCTTTGATTAAAGTCAAAACTAGATGCATAAAAATAGGAAAGCCCACCTCCTGCAATCAACCAATCGGTAATTTTGTATCCTGCTCCAGGAGAAAACTCTAAATACCAACCATTATTGTAGTTGAGACCGAAATAACTGCCTACATGTAATCCTTTTAGTTTGCTACTGTCATCCAAGGCACTATCCACATCATCGTCTTGGGCGATGGCGGCTTGGGCAAAGAAAAGAAGGAGAATGAAAATGCCTCCCATTAATTTAAGATTCTTCTTCATGATATATATTTTCAATTACTTTATTTATAAAGACGTAAAAAAATAGAATTAGGTTTGTATCCTCAAACAAAAAACGGATAAGAAACCGTTTTATAGTTTATTTTATACAATTTTTTCAAAAAAAATTCAAATATGTCTGTTGAAAGGGACGAACTCGGTATAATACTCAAAATCATAAGCCTCATTTGGCCGATTGGATTGATGTATTTTTTGGGACAAAGAGAAAAGAAACCCAAAGCATCTAAACAAGCCCTTAATATGGCTCTGATAGGTTTTGGAATAAGTTGGGTTTTGCTCATTCTCCGTTCTATACTGTTGTCCTAAATTTCGGATACTTGAAGCTAATATGCTAGTTTGTGTAATATATTTACGAAAATTTTAATTAATTTGCCCTTGAAATCGTTTTATTCATCTTTTTAATACATAAGTATGGAAAATCAACAATTACCCAATGCGCAGACCTCGTTTATTTTAGGGATACTCTCCATTCCTGGATGTTTTTGTGGCTTAATAGGATTAGTTCTAGCAGTTATTGGCTTTATCCTTGGTAAAAAAGCTATTGAGGAGTACGAAGCCAATCCTGATGCTTACTCCAGCGAAGATTACCAAAAGGCTCAGAATGGTAAGAAATTCTCAATGATTGGTATCATATTGTGTGCCATTTCCTTTGTTTTAGGAATTATTCTTCAGGTTACAGGTGTATTAGCGAATATGATGCAAGGAGGCGGATTTTAACATTCGGCATGAATTATAAAAAACTAACTCTACCGCTGCTCTTGATCCTCATATTGGGAGTAGCGGTTATTTATTTTTTCTTTTCTCCTTATGAGTATGATATGCTCCCTTGTCCCATTTATGATTATCTCCATATCCATTGTGGGGGGTGTGGTACACAGCGGGCATTGCACCATTGGACGCACGGAGAGGTGCTGTTGGCTCTTAGGAATAATTTACTCTTCCCGGTTTGGGTGTATTTAGCTTTGGATTATTTGTATTCTTCCATTAAAGAGAGATCTCCTTTAATGCTCCGTTCTTGGATGCCTGTTTTTATATTAACCATCCTCGTTACTTTCATTATATTAAGAAATATTCCATATTATCCCTTCAATCTCTTGGCTCCGGTTTGGGAATAGAAAACAAATCCCTATCTTTCAAAATTAAAGAATAAGGATGGTATGAGCCAAAAGAAAAGTAAACAACAAAGCAAGAAGAAAAGTATAAAAAAAACGAAGAAAGGAAAGTCGAAGGCTACCTTGGTTTTCAATTCGTTCAATTTTTACATAGGACTAGGAATTTTCCTATTCACCTTTTTATTATATGCCAATACATTAGGGCATGAATTCGCATTGGATGATAATTCTGTATTGGCAGATAGCCACATTGTAAGGGGAGGAGCGGGAAAAGTAGGTGAAATTTTCCAAACCCGTTACCGTCAAGGAACCTTCGGAGATGCTAGTACGACTTATCGACCAGTGTCCATTGCTATGTTCGCTACAGAATGGTCCATTTCACCGGACAATCCAAGCATCCACCATTTCTTTAATGTTTTCTTTTATGCATGGTCATGTTTATTTTTATTTCTGACCTTTAGAAATGTATTGGACAAATATTCCATTTGGATACCATTGATAGCCACTCTTTTATTCGCTGTCCATCCTGTGCATACCGAAGTCGTGGCGAACATCAAAGGAAGAGACGAAATCATGACGCTCTTCTTTGGCATCCTTGCCTTGAATCTGGTTTGGAAATATGTTCGTACAGAGGATATGAAATATTGGATATTGGGTGTGTTATCCTATACCGGAGCATTGTTCTCAAAAGAGAATGCCGTCAATTTTGTTGCTCTGATTCCTCTAACACTTTTCTTCTTTTCTAAATGGGATTTAGGTAAGATAGGTAAAGTGTTTTTGAGCTTCCTTGTACCTACCATATTATTCATAGCTATTCGAAGTAGTATATTAGGTAGTACGACCGGATTGAAAAACACTCCTCATCTTATAGATAATTTTCTATATGGTGCTCCTGATTTCATCAGCCAAAAAGCGACGGCTATGCTGGTGATGGGAAAATATCTATTGCTGCTTCTTGTTCCTTATCCTTTGGTTTGCGATTACAATTATAATTATATACCCATTACTTCTATGGCAGATTGGAAGGTCATTCTTTCGATATTAATCCATATAGGGTTGTTTGGGTATGCCCTAAAAGAATTGAAAAAGAAAACATTTTTGTCTTATGCTATCCTGTTCTATTTTGTTTGTATGGCATTGTATTGCAATTTATTTATTGTGATTGGAGCTGGAATGGGGGAAAGGTTCTTGTTTTTGTCTTCTTTGGGTTTTTGTTTGGGAGTAGCTTACCTATTATCAAAATATTTAGGAGGAGGTACGGATAATATTGAAACGAATGATGTCGGAACCTTAACACAAGGGAAAAATCTTTTAATGGGCATCGTGGCAGGTGTATGTTTAATATATGCTTACATGACTTTCGATAGGAATTGGGATTGGTATGATTCCTTTTCATTATATGAAGCAGATTTGCCCAAAGCGCCCGAGAGTGCTAGGCTGCATGGTTATATGGGAACCGAGTTCATGAAGAGAGGAAAAGATTCGAAAGAAGAAGAAGAAAAACAAGCCTATTATGATAAGGCGATTGAAGTTTATAAAAAAGCCGTAGAAATTTACCCGGATTATACTGAAGCGAAAGGCCAATTGGGCTTGGGTTATTTTAGAAAGAATGATAGGGCAACTGCTGCGGCATATTATGAAGATGCGATTAAGGATTCCCAATGCAAAGGATCAATATATAGTAATTATGGTACGATGCACTTTTTGGAATATCAACGCTTGGCAGCCGAAGGGAAAACGGCTGAAGCACAACAGCGGTTATTGGTGGCGAAAGATTTATTCGAAAAAGGTGTAGCAAGGGAAGCCAATTATTCTGATGGTTGGATGAATTTGGGAAGTACCTATGGTACGATGAATGATCATGCCAAAGCAATAGAACATTTCAAGAAGGCTTTGAGCTTTGATCCTGAAAATAAAGCCCAGATAAATTTTTTCATCGGAACAGCCTATAAAAACCTCGGTAATATGGCGGAAGCCAATAAGTATTTCAAAATAGCAGGAACTTTGGACAAGCAATATCAAAATATTCCGAAGTAAATGTCTTTTATAGATATGTTATCTTCAATTAATGTGTTAAAAATTTGGTGTTTTAATGATAAATTATCATAGGGTTTATTTGTCACAATCTAGAGTTTTCGAGTTTTTCAGAAGAATATGGGGTGAAAGGGTGGTAGAGTGGTCGTTTGTTCTGTGTTTTTCTGTTTTGTTTCATGTTGTATATTCCCAGGGAGGGCCTTCTCCAAATATAGCTTCGTTGATATCTGCTCCGGGTATGAAGAATGCTTCTATTGGTATTTGTGTATTGGAGGTAGAGTCGGGCAAAAAAATACAAAGTTATAATGCTGATATGAGTTTGGTGCCAGCATCTTCTATGAAAGTTATAACGACCTCAACAGCATTGACTCTATTAGGAAAAGATTATCGTTTTAAAACGGAATTATCCTATGATGGAGAAATTACCCAAGATGGAATCCTGAAAGGAAATATTTATATCAAAGGCTATGGAGATCCCACTTTAGGGACCGAAAAACCAGAAGGTACAACAACTTGGAAAGCCTTGATGGAGGAATGGGCGGGAGTCATTCTATCTCAAGGAATCAAAGAAATTAATGGGGATATAATAGGTGATGCATCCTATTTTGAAACAGCGGCTTTGGCACCAACTTGGCAATGGAATGATATAGGAAATTATTATGGAGCAGGTGTTTTTGGATTGAACATTAATGCCAATAGTTATGAATTAGAATTTAGGCAAAACCCTACAGTAGGGCAGGCTCCCAAAATCGAAAAAATCACACCACAAATTGAAAATTTATCCTTTATTAATGAGGTGGTTTCTGCTGGAAGAAATACAGGAGATAATTGCTATATCTATGGTAGTCCATATCAATATACCGCTTTTTTAAGAGGTACAATTCCAGCGGGATCTAGTACATTCAAGGTAAAGGGAAGTATCCCGGAACCGGCCTTCACAACAGCTTCGTTGTTGGCACAAACACTTGTAAGACAAGGAATAAAAATATCGGGAACGGCATCAACTATTTTGGAAAGGAAAAGAGTAGGTTTGGATGTTGGGTCTTCCAAAAAAGTATTCCATACCCACTCATCGATGCCCTTGCTGGATATCGTGAAAATTACAAATGAAGAAAGTATTAATTTGTATTGTGAGGCCTTGTTGAAAACTATAGGAAAAAAAATAAAAGGAGAAGGTAGCAGAAACAAAGGAATTGAAGCCATAAAAGAATTTTGGGAAGAAAGGGGAATCCCTTCAGAAGGGTTTTTTATGGAAGACGGTTGTGGCTTGTCTCCTCGTAATGGAATGTCTTCAAAACACATCGCCAATATTTTGAGAAAAGCCTACCTTGACAAAAACATAGGAGAGGATTTTAAAAATGCGTTGCCCATAGGCGGTGAAACAGGTACACTCAAGTATCTGTTCAGAAATTCGCTGGCAAAAGGAAGGATATGGGCAAAGACCGGTTCGATGGATCGTATTCGAAGTTATTCGGGATATGCGAAAACTAAATCTGGTAAATGGCTGTCTTTCTCCATTATAATAAATAATTATAATGGAACAAGTTCCGACGCTCGTCAACATTTAGAGACTTTGATGGAATCTTTTATTTCACTATAATTTCGGTTTTGGTTTTTGTTATGTCACAAATTTAGTTAAGAAAAAGCTTTTTCGGTTCCCTTTGGCATTGGTTTTGGAATATAGCTAAGTGTTAGCAAACGCACTATGCTAAAATTTTCAAAACTAATAATAATGAATCGATCAAT
>JAHDDR010000131.1 GCA_020629255.1 Saprospiraceae bacterium
CGATGGTCGTGGCTGCCAACGATGGGGCTTATGGTAAGGCAGATGTTACGACTCCGGTTAAAAAACCATTGATGGTTCTAGCCACATTGCCACGGGTATTGGGACCGGGAGAAACATTAAAATTACCGGTGAATGTTTTTGCCATGGAAAAAAGTGTAAAAAATGTTTCGGTAACATTGGAAACAAATGATATCATTTCCATAGAAGGAAATTCAACCAAAAAATTATCTTTTTCAAAACCCGGCGATGATTTAGTCGAATTCGATATTAAAGTCAAAGATTTTGTAGGAGTAGGTAAAGTAAAAGTCATTGCTACAAGTGGAGCGGAAAAGGCGACACATGAAATTGAAATTCAAGTGAGGAATCCGAATCCGATGGTAACGAATGTATATAGTTCTATTTTAGAGGCGGGCGAATCTTGGAATAAATCTTATTTACCTGTCGGGATGCAGGGAACGAACAACGGTATTTTAGAAGTGTCGAATATTCCACCCATGAACTTAGGAGAAAGATTAAATTATTTAATCCGATATCCGCATGGATGTATCGAACAGACGACTTCTTCCGGATTTCCACAATTATATGTTTCCCAATTATTGGATTTGAATGAAAAACAAAAAAAGGAAGTACCGGAAAATATTCAAGCAACCTTGGATCGGCTAAAATTATTCCAAGTGTCGAGCGGTGGGTTCTCCTATTGGCCCGGAGGAAATGAAGCCAGCGAATGGGGAACCAACTATGGAGGTCACTTCATGTTAGAAGCGGATAAGCTAGGTTATGTACTACCCGTTGGCATGTTGAATAAATGGGTGAAACAGCAGCAACGATTTGCCAAAGATTGGAAATTCAATGATGGCGGATTTAATGATCATGGTCATTATAATAATAATGATTTGATGCAAGCCTATCGTTTGTTTACGCTGGCAATGGCAGGCCAACCGGATAAAGGGGCCATGAACCGAATGAGAAATACGGAGGGCATCAGCGACCAAGCGAAATGGAGATTGGCGGCCGCTTATGGAATTATGGGAAGTAATGATGTGGCTCAAAAATTAATTGCCGGTTTGGATACCGAAGTGAAAGATTATAGCGAATTGAGTTATACCTATGGTTCGGGTTTAAGGGATCGCGCTATGATTTTGGAAACACTGGTTTCTATCAATGATCGAAAAATGGCAGCTGCCTTGGTTCAGGATATTTCTGAGAGTTTGAATCAGGATAAATGGTTCAGTACCCAAACGGTATCGTATGCTTTATTGTCTGTTGGGAAATTTGTGGGTGACTCTAATCTCAATGATAAATTCACATTTACCTATGCCGTAGATGGACAAAGTACGAACGCCGGTTCTTCCCAACCTATTTTTAATGCCAATTTGCCTTCAGGGGTTTCTTCCAAAGAATTGAGTGTAAAAAATACATCGTCGGGTATTTTATATGCGAAGATGATTTTACAGGGCGTGCCTTTACAAGGCGATACGACTTCAGCATCCAACAATTTAAAAGTGGCAGTGGTGTATAAAGATAAAGAAGGGAATAAATTGAATCCAAGGAACCTAAAACAAGGCACTGATTTTGTGGCAGAAGTTTCCATTACAAACCCAAGTTCTACGGGTAGGAAATATGATGAAATGGCATTGACCCAAATTTTCCCTTCCGGTTGGGAAATTACCAATTCCCGAATGGATGCCGTAGGAGGTAATGCCGGGACAAAACCGGAATACCAGGATGTAAGGGACGATCGGATTTATACTTATTTTGATATTAAATCAGGGAGCACTCATAAATACATCATTAATTTGAATGCAGCGTATCAAGGTAGATTTTATTTGCCCTCCATTTCTTGTGAAGCGATGTATGATAACAGTATTTCGGCACGGCAACCCGGAGGCTGGGTGAAAGTGGTAAAGGATCAAGAAATTTAATCGAAAAAGGAATCATAAATTCATCCCGAATTTTCATTGGTTTGAAAATTCGGGATTTTGTAAATAGAATATTGAGTTAACTTTCTTTTTCGTCAGCATAGAGAATAAATTCCGTTAATGAATGAATGATTTTTACGGAGTAAAATGAATATCTGGTAGATATTCAAATGAATGAACCGCTAGCGGATGCCCGAAGCCATGGAGGGATTTTAGGGATTTATGAACGGTTTTTGACCGGAGGGAGAAAAATGCCTTAGAAAAAAGCGCACTTTTTTGCTTCGTTTTTTGTGCGAGCAAAAAATTTACTCTTTAAACATGGAAAATTTTATTCCCGATTTCTTTTAATTGTTGAATGGCTTTTGTAGGATTTTCAGATTTGAAAACACTACTTCCCGCAACAAGTACATCCGCACCAGCCTGAAGTATTTTTTCAGCATTTTGGAGACCCACGCCACCATCAATTTCAATAAGTGTACTTGTATTATGCGTTATGATGATTTCTTTTAGCTTTTTAATTTTAGGAATTGTATGATAAATAAATTTCTGTCCCCCAAAACCGGGGTTGACAGACATTAAACAAACCAGATCAATTTCTTCGATAATGGGTTCCAACAAAGACACATCGGTATGGGGATTGAGAGCGACACCGGCTTTGGCTCCGGTATCTTTTATTTGTTGTAATGTTCTATGCAAATGGGGACATGCTTCATAATGAACAGTAATTACATCTGCTCCTGCCTCACGGAAAGATTCAATATATTTTTCAGGTTCAAGAATCATTAAATGGACATCCAACGGTTTTTGAGCCATTTTCTTCATGGTTTTCACAATATTCATCCCAAAAGATATATTCGGAACAAATCGGCCATCCATAATGTCGACATGATACCAGTCGGCTTGACTTTGATTCACCATTTCGAAATCTGCTTCTAAGTGAGCAAAATTACAAGCAAGTACAGAAGGAGCAACTAAATGTTTTTTCATTGATTTTTTAATGTAAAAAGTTTATTCAAATTAATATTAGACTTTATTCCGAATCGTTTTTTATGGAAGGGAAATTAGAGATTTTACAAAAGATCCATTTGCCTATAATCAATTATGCGTAATAAAGTCTATTAGCAACGGGCCATTTTTCTCTTTTTACCCAATCGCCCTTTATCAACAATTTTTTGGATATAATCTTTAGCTAACGGAACTTTACATGATGTTTCTCCCATACTCACTTCTACTTTGCCGATGGCTTCAGCAATTTTAGAAGCTTTCGGATTCAATTCCGTAATATAAGAACCCACGGCAATCACAAAACCATTCATGGTGTATCTCACTCGATTTTGAGAATCATGAATTTCCTTTTTTACCCGATCCAATAATTTGGAAATGGCTTTCAGATCCAAATCATCATCAGAATAAGTACCAACGATGCTTGACAAAGTTGCCCAGCCAGCAGAAGCCAGTCTTTCGTCTTTTTTGTCGATCCATTCCAAAGCCAAATCCCAACCGTGTTTGCTTTCTGATGTTACCCAAGCAACGGAGTATTCCGAAATCATATACCAATAAGCATTTTTAGCCCATTTTCGTAGTTGGGTTTTTGTCATTTTATTTTCGTCCGCAATCAATCCGGCTAGATACATGGCATCAGAATTTCCGGTATCGAATAATTCAAGAGCTAATTCATTATTCTTTTTCACCTTCTTGACAATCTTTTTCAAGTCTTGAACCTTCACTCCGAAAAATGGCTCTTTTGCTCCATGTTTCATGAGAATTTTTTTTGTTCCGGGGTTTCCCATTTTTTCTAACTCTATTAGGATCTCTTTTACTGTCATAACATTTACATTAAAATGGAATCAATTAACTCTTTCTATAGGCATATCCTCAGGGAGTTCCATAAGTTTTAACTTCATCAATAATTTGGCAGTGGCAACTACATCTTTTTCGCAATAAATTGCGATGCGTTCCAAGTCCCCTTCTTCCCAGAAAACCCGTCTTACTTCACTACCATCAATATCATCTTTAGGCGTTGGTATACCAAAAATATGGGTCAATAAACTTAATTTGGTATATGCTTTATAATCTCCGAATTTCCACTGTTCCATCGTATCCAATAGATAATTCAATTCCCAGGGTTTTTTACCCGGAATATTTAATAAACGGGGTAGGGCTATGCCATTTAATAACATCCTCCTACAGATATAAGGGATATCGAACTCTTTGATATTATGCCCGCAGATATAATGTTTATTCGGGTTGTTGAAATATTGGTTAAGGAGTTGTGCGAAGCCTTCCAACAATACTTTTTCATCCAAATCATAATATGATTTTACCCGGATGCCCAAACCTTCTTCTTTTTGTACAATGAACCCGACCGAAATGCAAACGATTTTACCAAATTCAGCATAGATTCCGGCACTTTCATATGCTTTTATAACTTCATCTTCCTCTAAATCCCGGTCATAAATTCTAAGAACACTCTTAGCTTTTTGAGCCCAAAGGTATTTTAGCTCTTTGGATAAGTTATAGTAGGTAGCTGTTCCGGAAACGGTTTCTATGTCTAGAAATAATGTGTCTGCTAGATTAATATTATTCAACATGGATTTGATTACATTGTACTAATGCAAGATATGATAAATTTATCATTTGGAAAGGGATATTGAATAGACATTAATAGAATCAATTCTGATCTAATCCTTGATTTGGCGGATACCCAAACGTTAATAACCACAATTGAGCAAAAATTAAATATGTAATGACTATGGAAATTTAATTTTTTTGATTAAAATTACATGTCAAATCCCCCGTATTTGTAGATATTATTTGATTCCCTATTCCCATATTTTAATTAGCACGATAAAATATGGGAAACAAAGGAAATATAAATGGCATTGATTGTCATTGTTTAATCAATGTATCAACACAAGTAAACAATTATTTAGCAATGATGAAACCAAGCAAACTTATCACCGTTACATCTTTTTTTATCATGGTATTTTTAATGTCATGTACGGAAGAACAGCCCTTGCAGGAGCAAGAAGGTTTGGATGAAGAGTTAAAATTGATGTTGGAAGCTCTAGGGGGGGAAGAAGCTTTCCTACTTCCTCGTAGCAATGATTATACCAATATTCCTCAAGATCCCAACAATCCGCTGAATGCTTCAAAAATTTCTTTAGGTAATAAACTATTTTTCGAAACGGGTTTGGCGATTAATCCGATGAATCCAGAAAGTAGGGAAACGTATTCTTGTGCAACCTGCCATGTTCCTGGAGCTGGGTTCCAGGCAGGGGTTCGACAGGGGATTGCTGATGGGGGTATGGGATTCGGTTATGAAGGCGATGGTCGGTTCCCAAATCCGAATTACGAGATCCATGAAATGGATATTCCACCCATTCGTGTGCCCAACAATATGAATATGGCTTATGTAGAAAATACAACATGGAATGGTAAACTGGGTGCAGGAGGATCCAATTATGGTACTGAAACATTTTGGGTAGACGATTTGTTTTTGGAAACCAACCATTTGGGTTTTTCGGGTGTTGAAACACAGGCCATTGCTGGATTGGAATTCCATAGAATGGGGATAGACATGGAATTGGTCAGTTTTTCCTATTATAAAGATTTATTCGATATGGCTTTCCCAGATTATTCAGAAGAAGAAAGATATACTTTCGAAACAGCAGGCTTGGCAATTGCTGCATATGAACGAACCATGATGACGAATAAAGCACCATTCCAAGAATGGTTGAAAGGATATGGAGATGCTATGACTGAAAGTCAAAAAGAAGGGGCATTGTTGTTTTTTGGAAAAGCAAATTGTGTTGACTGCCACACAGGACCGGCTTTGAATAAAAATGAATTCTTTGCACTAGGTATGGACGACTTAACTGGTGAAGGTGTAGTAGGAGAGTTTTTAGATTTTGATTTAATCCAAAAAGGGCGGGGTGGTTTCACTCGGAATCCTGAAGATGATTACAAATTCAAAGTACCTCAGATTTATAATTTGAAACACACGAATTTTCTGGGGCATGGTGCGAATTTTACTAGTATAGAAGATATCATCAAATATAAAAATGCAGGGGTTTCCCAAAATCCCATTGTACCACAATCTCAATTAGCAGATGAATTTGTGCCTCTAGGTTTGAATGGTGCGGAAATTAACCAGTTGGTAGATTTCGTTGAAAATGCGCTTTACGATCCGAATATGTATCGCTATGTTCCGGCATCGGTAGCATCGGGGAATTGCTATCCGAACAATGATTATCAATCCCAGGTAGATATGGGATGTGAATGATGATGATAATAAAATTGGTCTTTATAAAATAATTAATTTTTTAGTGTTGATTCTCCCTTCTTTGTCTTGGAGCTTCAAGAAATAAGTTCCATCGGAGAATCGCTGTTTCATATCTAAATAATTTGTATTTTGATTCAATTCCCAAGTTTGTATTTTTTTTCCCTGCATATCATATAATACAGCATTCATGGGGAATCCATGACCCTCGTATATAGATATTCTTAAAAATTGATGAACTGGATTAGGATAAATAGTAAAGTTTATAGGATCCAATTCTTGTAAAGAAGTTGTGTCATAAAATACATCTATTCTGTTTGCTCTAGACCAGATTTGATATCCTTGATTATCAACAACTTTAGCTTTAAGGATAATTTCTCCTTGAATCTCTGTTTTCCAATCCATTTCATAGGGAGGTGAGGTAAATGTTTGTATCAGAGAATCGTTAGCCCAAAACTCTACTTGAGACACAGAGCCATCCGCATCAAAAGCATTTACTTTTAATGGGATTTTGGCAATTTGATCACCTTCACCTATAACAAATAAGTCATTATTGGAAGGGGTTTCCCAAAATACTCTAGGCCATTCGTTCATTAGTCCATTACCTCCAATTAATATATCCTCCATTTGATTCGAAAGATGTTGCTTTACTTCTTGATAAATAGAAGCGCCCATTAAATTATTCCATTCATTTTGATCGTTAGTATGATGATATATTTCCTCTGAACCATCTTTATATCTTGTATATCTGTAATCTTTAGTCCTTATACTATGATTGAATGTATCTAAGGTTGTTATGGAAGGATAGTCTGCCGTATTTCTTTCGTCATCAAGTAGAGGTACAATAGAGCGGCCAGCTGTTTCTATTGTGTTGGGTAAATTACACAACTCAACTAATGTTGGATATAAGTCCATCAAATTCACTGGGGCTTCTTCTATTTGTCCGGCTGCAGTATGACCGGGTACCTTGATTAAAAGAGGGATTCTTGCGGATTCCTCCCATAAAGTATTTTTGCTGGTATGTTTCTTTTCCCCTAAATGATGTCCATGATCTGACCATAAGACAACAATCGTATTTTCATTATTGGGACAAGATTCTAAAGCATCCAAAATGATTCCGAGACAATGATCTACATATGATACACAAGCTAAATAGCCTTTAACAATATCATCCATTATTTGGCATTCTTCATATTTGTCAAATAAATTATGATACAAATATTGTTGACCATAACTTGGAATATCATCTAAGTCGGAAAAGTTTGTATTGTATTGTAAGATTGAATCTTGATAAAGATCATACCATTCTGCAGGTAAATAGTAGGGGATGTGTGGTTTGAAAAAGCCGACAGAGAGAAATATTGGATTGACATAATAATCACAAAGTCTAGTTGCGACCCATTCGGCTGTTTTTGTTTCAACATATTCGGAAGTAGGAATGTCTAAAGGTCCTAAAGCTGGAATAGGGTAATTGTTTTCATTCATGCAGCTATTATCATATAATGAACTATTATCTATGGAAATAGCACTGGCTCCTGAATTTACATAGCCGGTTCTGTCTCCCATCAATTCTTGTAGATGAGTCCAGGAATATTCAATGTCAGCGGCTTCTCCTCCCCAAGCATGAAATACTTTACCGATAGACATTGTCTTATAACCATTTTCTTTAAAATGTTGGGGTAGGCTAGTTCTGTCAGCAATCGAAGGTACATCTCTAAAACTAAGTGGTACAGGTACATATTCTTCGTGAGGAGGAACTCCCGAAAGTAGAGCATTCCTAGAAGGAGCACATTTGGGGGCGGGGCATTGGGCATTCGTGAATATCACACTCTGTTCTGCCAACCGGTTGAAATTAGGTGTGATAGCTTGGGGGTGCCCTCCAAGAAATTCTACATAATCATTTAAATCATCAACAGCAATAAATAAAACATTGTATGGTTCTTGGGTCATTCCTGGCAAGGATAAACTAATCAAAAAAAGAGAGAGTATGATTTTTCCAAATAGGTTCATACAAGAAAGGTATTTTGTTTAGAAGAGTTGTTAGTAATTGTGTTTTAAATGTGTTTGCAAATTTAATAAAAAACAGAAAAATGGAAAAATGATTTGACATAAATGTCTGAGAATGATCATTTTACAATCACGCTTCCAAAAAAAGCGGCAAGTTCTTTTTTCATTTCGGTTAACCTTTGTTGCACTTTTAGGGTTTTGATGGTTTCGGAACTATCTGTGGTGCTTTGTAATTTGTCTTGGTTTTTTTTAAGGAGTTTCAATACTTTCCTCAATTTAAACCGATTGACAGAAGACAAGGTATCATTTAAAAAGTTCTCTTCGGGTGCTTTTTGGGTTTGTAAAGTCAATCCATGTATTTCTTCCCAATTGGGGCTGTATTCGAAAGGGGAAGCCATAAAGCCCAAGGCGAGATCCCGTATCTTTTTATCTTTATGATGAAGGAAATAGTTCGAACTCAAAATTTCTCCTTGATTAAATTTATCCAGACATTCCCGCACCACATCGGCATAGATTTCCGAATCGAAGTCATTTAAGAGCTCTTCAATATTATTCAGTATGAATTGGGAAACGGTAATGCCTTCTTCTTCTATCATTACGATGGTTCCGGCTTCTACAAGCAGACGGACAAGATCCTTTTCTTGGAATTCGTCTCCGGAAGATTTTGGTTTTTCTTGAATAACTGGTAATGGTGGGGCTTCGCCATTTTCTAAAGTCGGGAAATTTTCTTCTGGAGGAAATGGCGCTTCTTCATTCGAAGTAGTTCTACTTTTCTTTTCCCTTCTTTTTTTGAGTTCAACATGTAAATGTTTATTGATCTCATTGAAAAGAAGTTGCTCTTGGGTAGAGGTGATGGAAGAACATTCCTTTACAAAAACGGATCGTTTGATGGGATCCGGAATTTTAGCTATCGAAGCAATGATTTCCTTAATCATCGCCGCTTTTTTGGTCGGATCATCCTTGGCTTCCTCCATCAGATGCTCGGTCTTGAAGAGAATGAAATCTTTTTTGTTCCTTTCTACGAATTCTTCAAATTTGACCACACCCAAGGATTGGAGCAATGAATCTGGATCTTCACCATCGGGTAAAAGAACCAATTTTACATTCATGTCTTGTTCCAAGACCATATCGAGGCCCCTCAAAGCTGCCTTTTTTCCGGCGGCATCACCATCAAAAATAAAAGTGATGTTAGGCGTATATCGTTTTATTACTCGGATTTGCCCACTGGTCAAGGAAGTGCCACAAGGAGCAACCACGTTTTCAATACCTGCCTGATGTAATGAAAGGGTATCTGTATATCCCTCTACCATGATACATTCATCTTGCTTGCGGATGGCCGTTCTGGCAAAATGGGCACCATATAAAACTTTGCTTTTGTTGTAGATGTCGGAATCGGGAGAATTGAGGTATTTGGCGGCTTTGGCTCCCTTGGCCAATATACGTCCGCCAAAGCCAATAATCTTTCCGGATAAATTCCGGATGGGAAACATGACCCGTCCCCGATAAAAATCAGAACTGTATTGGGTACTAAGACCAATGGATTTGAGTTGTTCTTCTTGGTAACCATCATTAATGGCGGCTAGGGTGAAATCGTTTTTTTTATCGGGGGCATAGCCCAAACCCCATTTTTTAATGGTTTCTTCTCTGAAACCCCTCTCTTTGAAATATCCTAAACCGATGCTTTTCCCCATGTCGGTATTGAACATCTGGTCGATGAAATATTCATAGGCATATTGGTTGAGGGCGAAAAGGTCGTCTAGGGCTTTTCGTTCTTCAATGCTTTCTTGTGAGACTTGGATTTCTTCTACTTCTATTCCATATCTCGATGCTAGATTTTTCAAGGCTTCGGGGTAGGAATAATTTTCTTGTTCCATCAAGAACCTGACGGGATCGCCTCCTTTTCCACAGCCAAAACATTTATATATGTTTTTTGCCGGGGAAACGATGAATGAGGGTGTTTTTTCATTGTGGAACGGGCAAAGACCAATCATATTGACTCCTCGTCTTTTCAGATTGACGAAGTCTCCTATGATGTCTTCCACCTTGGCGACATCCATTATTTCTTGTATGGTCTTCTGTGTAATCATGTGAATTCAAAGATAGTGATTTTTAGTCTATCTTGAATTCAAACCCGGATAGAAAAAGAAATCAAAATTATTTGGGTACTTCAAAAGTATGGGATTCCAAAACTTTATTTTCTTCGCCCCTAATTTCTAGCGTAACAGCAAGTGGGGAAGCATTCCAATCTATTTTCATCACGCCAAAATTCAAAGCATCCACTTTTTTACCGACTCTGAATTTGTTGGCTTCCGGTCTGGGATATTTTCTGGTATGGGTTAATCCGCTGGACGTGAATTCATATAAAGGATGTTTCAGGTCGGGTATATTGACTCTGGATAATTCGCCATGATGGCGATCGCCACTTAGAAGGATGACACCGGAAGGGCGTAAGGCTTTTATCATCTTGAACAATCTCTTTCTAGAACTCGGATAATTCGCCCATTTTTCATACGGATGGAAACGGGAAATCACTTGGGTTCCTTGAACGACAAGGGTAATGGGTGCATCACTGTTTTTCAACTCCTCTGCAAACCATTTCCATTGATCTTCACCCATAATATCAGCTTCTGGATCTGGAATGTAGGCTTTGTCCAAAGGTCCTCTTTTTACTGGATCTCTAAAAGTGCGGGTATCAAGAATAATGACTTTTACTTTTTTATCTCCTTGCCCAAAAGTATAGGATTGGTAGATACCCGGACGTTTTCTAACTGGGGCATCCGTAGGAACATTTAAGAAGTCTAATAAGGCAGCTTTGCTCTCTTCCTTCGCCGGAAATAATTTATTACCATCATTATCACCATAATCATGATCATCCCAAGTACCAACGACGGGACACATTTTGGTTAGTTTTTCATATCCTTTATTGGCTTTGACCAATGCGTATTTTTCTCTAAGGACTGCGGGATCTTCGCTGTCGCCATAAATATTATCTCCTAACCAGATCCATAAATCCGGTTGGGTTTGAAGGATGGGACCCCATAAAGGCATGGGTTTGCTTTCTTTGTTACAAGAACCGAAAGCGATTAAGTCCACTTCATGAGGATGCTCCAATCGGGGGGCAGCATCTGCACCTTTGGAGGTGAATTCGTCATCATGATGAGTAAGCATAGGCTTTGCATCATTGACATGGTTTTGGGTATGATTTACTTTCTTGTGGCAAGCAAAGCAAAAAAGTAATGGCAATATCAAGAAAAATGAAGTCCTAAACATTTGATGGTATTTAATATCGCTAATTTGTATTTATCGTATCTTAAAACCTCTAAATTAGGGGTTTGTAGTATCAAAAATTTCCCAATGATTCGTTAAAGTTATCAATATTATCGAATCTATGAATGTGTGACTCGATAATTAGTAAAGAATTAACGAATCTTTTTAAGATGTGAAAGGATTAACGATTGTTTGTTTTCCTATTCATTTCGGCTTGTTTTACCTCCCTATGACCATTTAGCATGTCCAACATTTTTCTTCCTGAAATATTATCATCATTAAATGAAATTAGATACAATGGAGGATTTATAGAAATAGTTTTAATTGTTTTCAGTTCGTATTCTCTAAAATCATGGTTGATGTTTTTGATGTCTCCGGTGGGTACCACATAGACAATGATTTCATTTTTTATGGCATTTGTAGTCACGATGGTTTCTGCTGTGGATACTGTTGGCTTTTTATCTGTAGCCGGGGTCTTATCTTTGGGTGTGGAGAGACTATCGCGTTGTGTGCTGCACGAAATGAAAAGCAGGCCGACTAAGAAAAATTTTACAAATTGATTTTTCATTTTATTCTGTTTTGATAATCATTTTTTCTTTTGACGAAGATTTAAAAGAAAAAGGTCGTTTGGAAATAAAAAAGAAGCCCTTTGTTCTCCGAAGAGACAAAAGGCTTCCGTCATAGGGTGAAATATAGATGTTTTATTATTCCTAAAGTCTGCTCATTTCATTTTCCATTTCTTCAAATGTGTAGGTTTTGAAAACTAGGTCGTCGGGTAGAATTTCCTTTCCGCTTTTAGTTGTATGGATTGCCATTTTTGGTAACTCTTCAGAGTAATCAATTAATACAATTTTGATGGCTTTGTCTTTGGGTAATTTTCTAAATTGATAAATTTGAGAAGCTACATTAAAATTAATAATGGTGTTTGATTCAATTAAAATAACTCTGGCAATTGTTTTATCCTTAGCATCTATTGGGAGATTGATTTCAACCATTTCATTTGAGGGAGTATTCATAAAACGATCGATGTTCACCCAATTCAACTTCTTGGAATTGCCGATGTAATAATCAAACACAATCGTGTTCAGAGAATATCCCTTTTCATTCAATTCATTCATTAGCTCCGGAAAGCTTTGTTGGAAATCTAATTCCAATCCGGTTCTATTTTGCAGACATTCATTTCGGAGCCTTCTATTTAGGGCAATTTGTTCTTGTCTTCTTAATGTCTCTTTTGGACTATTGCATAATTTGTTGGTTCTCCACTGTCTATGATTAAAAAAGAATTTTTTCATTCTAACACCTAATTTCCATTTGGGACAAGAATATATTCCATCATTACCACAGTTTTGGGCGTTGGCAAAACGTAATAAATCATCATTGGCCAATTGATTTTTTCCCATTACTTTCCAATCTACTTCTCCTTGTTCATCCAATATGCCCGTAAATAAATTCATATCGGGATACACTTCTTCATTCATTTTATGAGCAGGGAATAGAATGTCGTAGGAAGTTCTTTTCTTTAAACAGATCTCCTGTCCATTCTGGATGGCTTTGATCTGGATAGTACCCCCGGATTGAAGGTTCCGATTCATCGAAACGGTATGCAAGCCGGCTTTCATAAAATCAGGAATACTATAATATTCTTTAATTTGCAATTCTATTTCTCCCTTGATTTCTTTTTT
>JAHDDR010000132.1 GCA_020629255.1 Saprospiraceae bacterium
CCTGCTACAACAAGAGAGGAAGTAATTCCTGCTCAGTACAAGACGATCACGAAGCAAAAATTAGTTTCTCCTGCTACTACTAGAGAAGAGACTATTCCTGCTCAGTACAAGACGATCACGAAGCGAGTGTTGAAAACACCTGCTACAACAAGAGAGGAAGTAATTCCTGCTCAGTACAAGACGATCACGAAGCGAGTGTTGAAAACACCTGCTACAACAAGAGAGGAAGTAATTCCTGCTCAGTACAAAACGATCACTAAGCAAGTGTTGAGAGCTCCTGCTGCTGCTCAAGAGCGTGCTGGTTCTGCTACACAGAAGACAGTTACTAAGCAAAGAATGGTTTCTCCTGCTACTACAAGAGAAGAAGTAATTCCTGCTCAGTATACAACTGTTACAGTACAGAAATTAGTTACTCCTGCTACAACTCGTGAGGAAATTATTCCAGCCGAGTATAAGACAGTAACTAAGCAAGTATTGAAAACACCTGCTAGTACTCGTGAAGAGGTAATTCCTGCTAAGTATACTACTGTTTCTAGAAAAAGAATGGTAACTCCTCCTACTACTAGAGAAGAGGCTATTCCTGCTCAGTACACAACAGTAACTAAGCAAGTATTGAAAACACCTGCTACTACTCGTGAAGAGGCTATTCCTGCTCAGTACACGACGATTACTAAGCAACAAATGGTTTCTCCTGCATCAACAACAGAAGAGGCTATTCCTGCTCAGTATACTACGATTACTAAGCAACAAGTTGTAGCTCCTGCTACGACTCGCGAGGAAGTAATTCCTGCTCAGTATACAACAATTACTAAGCAAAGAGTTACTACTCCTGCTACGACTACAGAGCAAGCTATTCCTGCTGAGTATGGTACAAGAACATCGACAAAAGTTGTTACTCCTGCTTCTGTTCGTGAAGAGGTTGTTCCTCCTCAGTACCAAACGATCACTAAGAAAAGGATGGTAACTCCTCCTACTACCAGAACCATCGATATTCCTGCGGAATACGAGACAATCACTAAACGTGTATTGGTAGAAAAAGGTGGTTTCTCTGAGTGGAGAGAAGTTCTTTGTGGTAACCAAGTAACAGGTAGTACTACTCGTCAGATCCAAGATGCTCTTAGATCTCGCGGATATGATCCAGGTCCTTCTGATGATGTTATGGGTAGCAAAACTAAAGCTGCTTTGATTCAGTTCCAAAAGGATAACGGATTACCAGTTGGTGGACTTAACATGGAGACTCTTCGTGCATTAGGTCTTAAATACTAATTCGTTAGTAAGCTACATAAAAAGCACATGGAAATCCCGTGTCTCTATTTGAGGCACGGGATTTTTCAGTTTATAGAAGTAATAAAAAAATCTTAACAGCTGCCTTATTTATACTTCAAATAATAATATTTCATTTATATATGTCCATGCAATCCATTATTTCACTAAATTCGGTATCATATTTGATGAAAAACAGTAATGTATTTGTGCATGATATGCAGAAATACAATCCTACGATAATTTTAGTACTATAAAACTAAGGGAAAATGAAACGACTGATCGCTATCCTTTTTTTACCCATATTCTTCCTGAATGCAGGAGTGTCCACTGATGCCCCCTCCAAAGTTGTTTTTTATAATGGAACCTTGGCAGCTGCACAAGAAAAAGCAAGGAAAGAAGGGAAATTATTATTTATAGATTTTTATGCAAGTTGGTGTTCCCCTTGTAGGTTGATGGATGAATATACCTTCACCGATCCTGAATTGGCTCGTTATATGTCGGATAAATATATACCTGTCAAAATCAATATTGATGATTTTGATGGATTTGCCTACAAGCAACAATACAATATCAATTTATTGCCCACCCTCATGATAATGAATTGTGATGGGAAGGAGATAGAAAGAAAAGAGGAAGGTCTTGTTCCGAGTACGATGACTGCATTTTTGAATAAGCATTACCAGCCTTCAAATATTTGTGAAAAACCGATTTCTGTACCTCAGCCTCCGCCTCCGGTGGTCGAGGAACCGGAACCACCTAAGCCTTCTACGCCAGAAGTTCCTCATGTACCGGAAATAAGTACCCCACCTCCGAGTGTTCCTAGTCCTTCCCCAAAACCGGAAGTGCCTTCGACACCGCCACCAGAAGCACCTTCTGTACCTAGTCCAAAACCGAATCCGCCGAAGGCGAATAATATAGAAAATAGTTTATTCCGTTTTCAAGTACAGAGACAGCCCAGCAAAGGTTATAGTGTACAAACCGGTGTTTTTGCAGAATATGGAAACGTACTTCGGGAAGTAGATAAATTACAACGGGTATTTGTGAACAAACCTATTATTGTATTTATTGGAGAAAAGGACAGTAGGACGGTTTATAAAATCCTTGTGGGTGAATTCGATACTCGGGCAGATGCCTATGCATATAAGGAGCATATGAAGAAAAAAGGCTCGCCGGGCTTGATTAAAAACTTAGAATTCATACAATAGCAGTACATTTGGGTAGAAAATAAAACTATCCGAATGAGTTTGCTGATTATCAAAAATATAGAGACATTAGTCCAAGTAGAAACATCGCCTCGTCCTGTTGTTGCAGGAGAGGCGATGCGTCATTTACCAACCATCAAAAATGCTTTTTTATCCATAGAAAATGAATCTATCCTCGATTTTGGTTCCATGGATGATTGCCCTTCCGAAGTAAATGCGGAAGTGATTGATGCCAGAGGAAAATTTGTCTTTCCGTGTTGGTGCGATTCCCATACACATTTAGTTTTTGCAGGGAGTAGGGAAGGAGAGTTTGTCGATCGCATCAATGGTTTGAGTTATCAAGAAATTGCAGAAAGAGGGGGCGGGATTCTCAATTCTGCCAAGAGATTGCAGCAAACATCAGAAGAAGAATTATTGGAGCAATCTTCAAAACGGTTGGAAGAAATCATGGCTTTCGGTACAGGAGCTGTTGAAATCAAAAGTGGATATGGTTTAACCGTTGAGAGTGAATTGAAAATATTACGGGTTATCCGAAAGTTAAAGGAAACCTATCCCATTGAAATTAAATCAACATTCCTAGGGGCACATTCCATTCCGGCAGAATATAAACAAAATAGAAAAGGGTATTTGGATTTAATCACCAATGAAATGTTACCTCGCATCGCCCAAGAAAATTTAGCGGATTATATTGATGTCTTTTGTGAAAAAGTGGCATTCTCTGTAGAAGAAACCATTGCCATCATGAAAGCGGGGAAGGAATATGGATTGAAACCAAAGATCCATACCAACCAGTTCAATTGTATGGGTGGTATACAAGCAAGTGTGGAGCATGGAGCGATTTCCGTCGATCATTTGGAAGTATTGAATGATGAAGAAATAGAATGCTTGAAAAAATCAGACACGATTCCAACGTTATTACCATCTGCTCCCTTTTTTATTAATGATCATTACCCCCCCGCCCGAAAAATGATAAAAGCGGGTTTGCCTGTTGCCTTGGCTACGGATTACAATCCGGGATCGACGCCATCTGGAAGGATGCCTTTTGTCTTATCATTAGCATGTATAAAAATGAGAATGACACCGGAAGAAGCCATAAACGCTGCTACAATTAATGGAGCAAAAGCTATGGAATTGGAGAAAACGCATGGTAGTATCGCCAAAGGTAAAGTGGCGAATGTAATGATAACAAAACCCATTCCTTCCCTAGCTTACTTACCCTATGCTTTCGGTAGTGATTTGATAGATCAGGTTATTATTCGGGGGAAAAAGTTATGATTTGGTTATAATCGTTTATAAGTCGGCGAGTTTGGCAGTATTTTCGCACTTTTGCAAAATTATTGACAGGTATTCTTCGTTAAGAAGGAATGCCACAAGAAAGCAAGTTATAACAGAGCTTTAATCTACTTGATAAAATGATGAAACGTCTCTCTCTACTACTATTGATGAATGCTTGTGCCTTTTTGGCTTTGGCTCAAATTCCTACTACTCCAGGTCTGAGTATTGTAGATCCTCATCCCGGGCAAGGTCCGGATGTACGTATTTGTGCCGCTACGACATGGCAAGCCGGAACGTCGGAACAAGCCCTTGATCCAGGGAACCAAAACACAGTTCCTGAACCATCAGGTACAGAATTCTACCTTTGTTTCAACGATATCTTGAATATCACCCATAATGGAGATTTTAACTTGGATACTGCTGAAGATCCGTATCAATCAACTCCTCCGGGAATTTCCTACATTTTTTATGATTGCCCTCCTACAGTAAGCGGAGTTGACCTCACTAATATAGAGGCAGATCCTTGCGTTACCCCTAGCCCAACTAGTCCATTTATTTATTTGGATGTGGTCGTGGATATTGGAGGAAGTGGTGATTTTGTGAATAATGGAGCCTTACAATCGTTTTTTGCAGCGGGAGATCCCGTAGCATTTTATTTTGCACCTATTACAGTACACGAACATTTTAATCCAAGTTCTCAAAGGCCTGAATTTGAGGCACCAACCAACACAGATGATTATTGCGTAAATGCCAATCCGGCAGATGCATTCAGAGTGGTGTATTTAAATGAAATTGTTATATCAAGTATTTCTAATAATAATGGAGGAAATGCTTGTTCGGGTTCTTTCGATGTAGCGGGTGGATTACCAGAATTCGAATGGTTGAGTGGTGGAGGAAGCGATTACACCATCTCAATAGTAAAAAGTGGAGACCCCTCTGTTGTGGGAACAGTGACGAGTGGAGGTGCAACACATGGTAGTAATGTAATTTTTACCGTTCCCGAACCGGGAACGTATGATATCATGGCAGAAGATGGAAAAAGCTGTGGGGCCTTAGGTTCTGTAGATATGGCCGCTTGTATAGCTAGTATGAGTGCTATATTCACGCCAACCAATGTAACCTGTAATGGTGATGGCAACGGAGCTATCGAGGTAGAAATTGTAGGAGGCGTATCCCCTTTTACAATAGACTGGCAATTACTACCAGGAGGAGCTACTCAATCGGGTATTTTGAATAGTGGTAATGTTTTCGATATTACGGCATTGAGTGGAGGTACTTATCAGGTTACAGTTACGGATACGAATGGCGACACATTTACAGAGCCTGTTGTAGTTGATGAACCCGGTGCCCTGGGCGTGAACCTAGTTCAAAACATACCTTCTTGTAATGGAGGTGATGATGGTAGTATTACCGCAGAACTGACAGTAGATGGAGTCATTGTCATTAATCCGAATCCTGCCGATTATAATTTTAATTGGGGAGTAGGTTTTCCTGACGCTGCAACAATTACAGGTCTTTCATTTGGACCTTATAGTGTTATCGTGACAGATGCAAACGGCTGTTCTGCAACAGCTGCTACCACCTTATCCCAACCGGCACCTATTACCGCTGGCCCCATAGCAGGAACAAATGCTTCTTGTGTTGGGGTTGATAATGGTATCGCAACCATTAATGCTAATGGAGGAACACCACCTCTAAGTTATGCTTGGAGTTCATCGGCTTCGGTAACCAACACGGCATCAGATTTGAGTGTGGATAACCATACGGTTACTGTAACGGATGCCAATGGCTGCACTTATGTGGATGATGTAGTCATACAGGCTGCCACCAATTTATCTGTAGGTGTCATCGCAATGGATGTTACTTGTTTTGGAAATAATAACGGTCAAATATCGGCACAACAAGTAGTAATTGGTGTTGATAATGGAAATTATTCATTTAATTGGGCACCCAGTTTGGGAAATGTATCCACCGCCAACAATCTGGGACCGAATACTTACACCGTAACAATTACTGATGGAGCGGGTTGTACGGCAACCAACGAAGGAGTTATCAATGAACCTACTTTACTAACCGCTACGGCAACAGCACAAAACGAATCTTGTAATGTCGGGAACGATGGTTCTGTAACAGTAAATGCCACAGGAGGTACATTGAACAATCCTGATTATGGTTATAATTGGAGTATTCCTTCTGCAAACGTGCCCACAATAACTGGATTGTCCGGCGGTACATATACGGTTACCGTTACAGATGACAACGGTTGCACAACAACGGCATTCGAAACGGTAGTACCACCGAATGGCCCTACGATTCTTAGTTTTGATATTAATGATATTCTTTGTGCTGATGTTGCAAATGGTACGATACGTGTAAATGCGGTTCAAGGGAATGATGTCATCACCAATTATGAATGGTCGAATGGTATAAATGGAACGGCGGAGATTATTAATCTAGGGCCGGATATATATACAGTGACCGTAACAGATGCTGGAGGTTGTATGACATCTCAAACCGTCACCTTAACAGCACCACCTGCATTAGTAGAGGCTTCTCCTGCAGTAATAACCCGACCTTTCTGCCCAGGAAGTGGTGAAGGGAGCATTACTATGGATATAGGAGGAGGGATTCCACCCTATAATTATACGTGGTCGAACTCGGCTTCGGGACCTGCATTTTTCGAATTGACGAATATTACAGCTGGAACCTATACCGTTACCGTTACAGATGCAAATAATTGCATGTTTGTTGTCTCTGACATCTTAGTAGAAGATCCCAATCCTATTATCGCTATTTTTGATGATATCAGCCCAGTAAGTTGTAATGGAGGTGTGCCTTGTGATGGTCAGGCATCAATATCCGCATCGGGAGGATCTTCAATCAATTATACCTATACTTGGGATAATGGTGAAACAGGACCGGATGCCGTTCAGTTATGCCAAGGCTCCCACGTTGTAACCGTATCGGATGGTTTTTGTGAAATTGAAGTTACCATGACGGGGGTCGATACTATTCCTGCCCCTTCAGCAGTGACAGTTCTAGATGTGTTGGTAGATGATGCTACTTGTTTTGGAGATACGGATGGAAGTGCTACGGTTACGCCTACGGGTGGATCGGGTGCACCATACGATATTATTTGGAGTAACGCACAAATGGGGTCAACAGCAATAAATCTGGATCCGAATCAAAATTATACCATTACCATCACAGACCAATTAGGATGCGAATCTTTACCTTTCCAAATTAGTGTGGATGAACCTGATTCCTTGGAATTGGTGGTGGTGGATACCATCGATGTTACATGTAATGGAGACAATGATGCGATTATCCAAGTAGCTCCTATTGGAGGGAACCAGGGTAATTTTACCTATGAATGGTCGAATGGCATTACTGAAACAACGAATACGATTGCGGGACTGGCTCCGGGTTCATATAATGTAACAGTTACGGATAGTGAAGGCTGTACCGCAACCACGGTAGCTGAGGTGACAGAACCGTCTCCTATTACGTTTGATTTCATCCAACCGGATCAACCAGAATGTAATGGCTATACTACGATCTTTTCTGCTTTGCAGAATGTAAGTGGTGGCTCTGGCGAACCGTATTTATATACCATAGATGGTTTTAACTTTAATCCTACTTCACAACCTACTGAAATTTTAGCAGGTACTTATGAATTGGAAGTAATAGATGGAGCCGGTGTTTGCTCTGCTACGGAGGAATTGATCATTAATGAACCTCCTCCAATTATTGTAGATTTGGGAACAAGTGTCGAATTACAATTGGGGGTGGATTATGAAATTATTCCTGACGTTACACCGTTGGGTGCATTGGACACGTTGGTATGGAGCCCGGCTGAGGGCTTGAGTTGTACGGATTGTCTGAATCCTACGGCTTCGCCTACGGATGATATCACTTATACTTTATTGGTAACGGATTCGAACGGCTGTTCCGGTTCCGGAACTTTATTTGTCGACGTTGATCCAAATAGGAATGTTTACATTCCAAATATTTTCTCTCCTAATGGCGATGAAACCAATGATTATTTCCAACCCTATGTTGGTCCGGGTGTAACGAATATCAGAAGTATGATGGTATTTGATCGTTGGGGCGAATTGGTGTTCGAAAATGCTAATTTCCTTCCGGATGATTTAGGAACAGATGGTTGGAATGGTAAATTCAACGGAGATTACATGAACCCTGCAGTTTTCGTTTATGTGATTTATGTAGAATTTGCGGATGGTGAAGAAAGAAGATATAAAGGAGACGTTACTTTGGCGCGATAATTTAAAAAACTTCGAAATAAAAAAAGGAGGGAAATTAATTTCCCTCCTTTTTTTATTTTTGGAAATGAGTGTTTTTAATATCCTCTAACGTAGACTTTATATGTATATTCGATTTCTAGTTCTTCTCCTGGATCAATAGACGTTTCCCAACAAATATCAGTTACCCGATTTAAATCTCCATGTCTGTTGATGCGTTCTGCCTTCAACCATTTTACATTCGATTTTAATAATTCTCCATGAATGGCTCTTTTAATATTTAAATCTACTTTTTTGTCTTTATAGGATTTCACTTTTATTTTTCCTTCCACGGTGACCAAATCATAATAATAATGGTTGTTGCCCGGCATTTTCTTTTTTCGTTCCACCCGATCTATTTCTTTTTCTGCTTGCTGCACTTTGATGTCTGGTGCTTCAGTTAATTTCACATACGAAAATCCTTTAATGGGCGTATACTTTAATAAGTCCTGACTAATGGGTCGGGTTTCTCCTGATTTTTTACTAACCACCATGGCGGCTCCTGTCGTCCAGGGAAAAGCTAAATTGTTTTCTACTTTAATAGAATGGAAAACAGGGTTTTGATTATCTGGAGAAAAAAGAAATTCTTTTTGATAATATCCTTTATGAATACCATTTTGGGCTAGGTTGGTTTCATAAATATGAACGATGTCAATTTCTTCACTAAAAATAGGATATTGCCCTTTTCCTTGGTTTTTCAATGTCAGATTTTTGACTTTATAAAAATATAAATCTTCATCGGCATCTCCTTCCACACCATTGCCCATTGGGGTACCTGTTGCAAATCCACTTTCATCAGACTCGTAAGTAATGGTGGAAGTAGAAATAGTATTGGAAAAATTTTGTAGAGCGTATTGATTATTGTTAGGATGTATCATTCCTAAAAAATCGACGAGGGAGGAAAGTTTATTGGCATATTTGAAATTCGGAATACCGACAACAAAGTTTACATCGGTATTTTCAATATCTTCTGCCTTATTGGTTACTTCGGCACGAAGCGATAATTTTGCTTTTTTTTCTGAGGTTAATTCAATTAAATAAGTAGGTGTCCAATTCAAACCATTTTGGAGGTACATCATTTCTAATGGTTGTTCCGATTTTTTAGTTGTGAAATCAATACTCAAAATATTTTTTTGAACGGATGTCTCCTTTTCTAATACCTGGTTCGGTTTTTCCAAAAATTCAACGCGTCTAATTTCTGATGGGTTAATGGAGAGCCAACTTGTTGCTGTTTTAAAAACAATAATAGTATTGCCGATAAAAGAATTTTCTTCTCCCTCCGAATCTTTAAGAACCACCTCTTCTACTTTACCTTCGTAAATTTCTTCTTTCCCAATATGGAGTTTTACTTTTTTTCGAATATTGGCTTCTAATAATTCTTTAAAACTTTGTGCGGCATATTCGTATTTATTGGTGATTTCATCCGAATAACTATGCACATATTTTAGTTCTTGTTGCGGCGAATGAATCCAAAACGTACCGAATAAAGCACGAGGTAAATGGTCAATCATTTTATAAACCCCATCTTTTGTTTTTACCTTTCCTTCCTTAATGAAAAAAGAAGTTCCGTTTTTAAAAATGGATATGGATTTTGTTTTTAAGGGATTCTCTTTTTTTGTTTTGTCTTTTTGTGCATCTAGAGAAAAAGATGCAATGAAAAACACAAATAAGAATAAAATGGATTTAACGTTCATCTCAAAGGTTTTGAAAATTCAAATTAATAATAGAATAGGAGTATGGCACTAAAAGAATGGCAAGGGATAGGGGAGCCCCTTGCCATAAATTAAATGTGTAATTGGATTTTATTCAAAAACAAAGCCTTTGGCTTCTGCTTGTTTTCTTATGGTCGACATCATGACGTTGTCCAAGGTGTCATCACCGGATTCTGCTGCCATTTCTTTTTTCTTTTCTGTAACAAATGCATCAACTTTCTTCTCCAGTTCTTTCAATTCGGCTTGTAATTCTTTTCGCTCTTTCCTTTTTTCTTCGATGAATGTTTTTTGCTCTTCCTTCGACATTTTTTGCATTTCTTCGGGTAATTCTTCCGTCTTAATATCGCTCATCACTTCATCGTAATTCTCTTCTGTCGCATCTACAATATCCCAAGAAGCATTCGAATAATTCTTTTTTGTTTTATAGAACGTTCTAGTACGTGTATTGGCAGAAGAATATCCAGAAGCTTTCACATCATTTGCCATTTGCATGTGTTTTCTTGACTCGCCCAACGATCCATATCCAAAATAAGTGTCATTCAGTTTTTTATTCAGTTCTAAAACTTTATCGTCATAAGGAGTAGGGATGTGTACGACTTTTTTGTCTTGATCAATATTCATGTATTGACCACCGGAGCACTTGGCACCATCGCCCCACATGTGACGGATGCCAGTATCATAATCGCCACAATGAATCGTATTGATAATAATACCTTTTTCCTTTGCTTTAAGACAAGCCATTTTGTAATCGACGGGACCTTGTGTATATTCTTCATTTCCGGCAATAAAAATAATTTTCAAATCATTCGGATTATCCGACCAATCCAAAATTTCTGTAGCATCTTTTACCGCCCATCCACAATATTC
The DNA here is from genome assembly GCA_020629255.1 of Saprospiraceae bacterium. Classification (GTDB taxonomy): domain Bacteria; phylum Bacteroidota; class Bacteroidia; order Chitinophagales; family Saprospiraceae; genus JAHDCE01. The sequence continues at coordinate 10,624 of JAHDDR010000132.1, forward strand.
ATTTCCACCGTTGGTTTTTAATTCGAATAAACGATCCGAAACAAACTCTAGATCTATAGTGAGTCGGCTCACCTTTCGTATATGACCGGATGCTTCCGTCAGCCAGTCGTTGCCGTATTCAAATAATGACAATTCGATTTGCGGTGGTTGTTCTTCCTTGGTTGATTTTGCCAATTCGTTGACCATTTTCCATAGTTGGGATTTAGCTTGGTCGATTAAGCCATCCATGCTGTTGCTCGTATCGAGCAATAAGGCTACTTGGATTCGGTTTCGAGCAAAAGGAGGAGCGGGCGGTTCCGGAAATGTATCGTAATTCGGTCTACGAACATTTTCTATATTACCTATGCCTCGTTGTACTTGTAATTGTTGGGCTTGTTGGTTCGGTACATTTTGTGCTTGTGCGGGCGCATTTGCATTTTGCTGCACATTTATATTGGAATTGGGATTGCTGGGTGTTGTTGTTGGAGAGGCAGAATCGCTTGCATTTTCAGAAACTTGGCAAGCAGAGAAGGCTAGAATTATCATAGAAATAATTCCAAAAAGGATTTTACTGTTTTTCATTGTGGTAGTGATTAATGATTAAAAAATGTACATTTTCTTAGCTAGATGTAAGAAAATAAATTTAGGGTGTAATGGGATTTGTCTTTAACGCTTCTTTAACAAGACGGTTCTTTTGAAAAATTAATATCTCCTTTTTTTAATTCCATTTTGTTGTATCCAATTATCAATGAATTCTTGGTGTTCACTCGATGGTGTAGCATTAAATCTTGCTGATGCTTGGATTAAATTTAATTTGCGATCCAATTCGATGGTTACTCGGCTATACCATCTGTCATTTCGGAATTCTCGCAAGGACCAGATAGAGCAATTCCCCGCCATACATCTTCCCGAATAAGATCCCACACAGTGATTCATGACCGTTCCTTCTTGCATCAACTTATCTCTGTCGGTTAACTCGATGATTTTTATTTTCTTTTTTTCTAAAGGTTTTACTTTTTTGTGGGCATCCCAAATTCCGAGCCTTAATTTTTCTTCTTTTGCCAATCGTTCTTGCCTTTCCCTTCTGAGTTGTTCCCTGCGTTGTGTTCTTTCACGTATTTGTGCATTGTATGCATCGCTATCCCGAATTAATGTTTCCACACTTCTGCCCTTTACAGAAAAATCGGGTTGGTCTCTGAGGCAATGATAAATATATCCCATAAAAGGAACGGCTTGATCTTCGTCCATTTGTTCAAAACGTTCGCAAGATAATTTTTGAATAACCGGATTCCATTTATCCAATTCTTCTTGTAGGATTTCGGGGTCTTCATGATGCCGAAGAAACCGTTGTAACATATCCGACAATAATTCTCGGGCATTCAATGATTTTCCATAGCAATAAATATACATGTCTTTTCCTGTCTGATTAAAATCGTAAGGAAGGTTGACAAAAACACGCGCCATCCCTTTTGTGAAATGATGATTGTAGGGTGCTTTTCTTACACTTCCTCCTTTGGCTAAATGGAAAAAGCCGGGGCTCCCAAAATAAAAATTCTTATCTCCATTTCGATAATATAAACCATTGTTCCACCAAATAAATTCTGGGACATATTTTATAATGGTCGAAAATGGTGTTGAATAATATTCATCTTTTTTGTCGATTTGTTCTTCTGTTTTTGTATGATGTCTTTGCCAAACCAAAAACCATTCTGCAATTCTTTCTGTATGATCCAAAATTTGTTGCTCTTCCATTTGATGTGAAAACCGTTCTACAAATAAAGGCATTATATTTTGGATATAATACAATAATTCCTCTTCAGAATTTTCGGATAATGAAGTCGGATAAATTAAGTACAATAATTTTTGAAGCAATATTTTATAATGGTCAGAAAAAGAATCTTGTGTTTCTAAATAAATATTGATAAATACTTCAAGGTTCGGAATGTAAAATATTTTTATTTCATGTAAATAATTAACGGGAAAAAACGAGAGAATATTTGTTTTAGATAATTTCAAAATATATTCTTCTTCTATTTCTCTGGCACATAAATGAAGAAAGGTTTCGACTCCGGCTGATTGTTCTGGGGGTTTTACTCCTTTGTCAAAAAGGTGTTCAAAATAATCGCAAAGAGAATGTTGTTTTTCTGTTCCTACTTGATTTAATAAATTTCCTAATGATAATTCGAATTCGGATTGTGATGAAAATAAATTGAGCCATAAATCCCTTAAAGATTCCAGTGTGTTGGGTTTTACGAAATGTACGATTTCTTCGGTTTCTAAAACCGATTTGATTTCTTCGGAAAACACCTTTCGATCTTCTGCTTGTCCGAATGACATTTTTTTGATATAAGGCTCTATTTCGGGAAATTTCATTTTTTCTAAATGCTAGGAACTTTTATTCAACTATTTCACTTTATATACACGAATCTAACAACAAGAGTTGTTAAATAAAAATTCATGATTTTAAATTTCACAA
>JAHDDR010000133.1:0-6083 GCA_020629255.1 Saprospiraceae bacterium
AGGCACACTAAACATACTATGAGAAAACTAAAACAAAACTAATACTGAATATTAAAAAGCTTTTCTATGTCTTTAAACTCCTAATTTGTTTTGGAGTATTATTAATTTCAAAATATTTATATTACAAATATATGTTCTATATCCCTTTTTTGCACTAGGTAATTACCCATGTACCCTTTTTATTTATCGAATGGACAATTTGAGATAGAATACGGAAAATATAGTTTTTTTTCACATATAAACTACTTCTAATAACCATTTTCTTGCTTTTCAATACCATTCCCTTCATACATATCTAATTTTAGTTACAAAATGGAATCATTAAAACGTTATTATTTTGCAAAAAACACTATTTTTTATCGTTAATATTTTCGCCATTCTAAAAAAGCAACTATATATTTACAAATGGATTCTTAGGCACATGTCGTTTTGTAAGAAGACCCTTGTGGAAATTGAAATGGAATCCCATGACTAAACTTTACCTTAAAGTCATTTGAAAATAAAACAATGATTTATGGAATTAAGAACTGTAGATAGACGAACGGGACTGAATAGAAGTTCTTTCAAGCATGAATACTTGGAATCCCGAACCCCAGTCATTTTTACCGATCTGATAGATTCATGGCCAGCAAAGAACAAATGGACCATCGAATATTTCAAAGAAGAATATGGAGATCTTATCGTTCCTGTATTTTCTTCTAACTATTCTAAGGCAGGAAAAAAATACATGTCGCCGGATAAAGAAATTCCCTTTAGGGAGTTTTTGGAAGAATTGGAAAACGGTCCTACAGATTTGAGGATGTTCCTTTTCAATCTCTTCCGCCATGCTCCAGAGCTTTGCAAAGATTTTAAAGAGTTTACCATTATGGATGGTTTTTACAAATCTTTTCCTTACATGTTCTTTGGAGGAGAAGGCTCTGTCGTAAACCTTCATTATGATATTGATATGTCCCATGTTTTCCTTAACCAATTCCATGGTCGGAAAAAAGTGGTGCTATTTGCTCCAGAGGAATCTACAAATATCTATCACCAACCTTTTACGGTAACCAGTGCCATTGATTTGAATGATCCAGATTATGACAAATATCCAGCTTTGAAGAAAGCAAAAGGTTATGAGTGCATCATCCACCCAGGAGATACGTTATTTATGCCCAGCGGATTTTGGCATTTCATCACCTATATGGATGGTGGTTATTCCATGAGCCTCCGTTCTAATGAATCGTATGTTCGAAAGGCTAAAGGATTAGCCAATATTGCCAAACATTATGTTGTGGATAAAGGCATGAACCGTATTATGGGAGATAGTTGGAAAAAAATGAAAATGGATATTGCCAAAAAAAGAGCAGAAGCTACTTCTTATTAAGAATCGCTTCAAAAGATTTAGTTGATATAAGCCATTGTAAAGAAAATTTGCAATGGCTTTTATTTATTTCCAGTAAAACTAAAAACTATTCGCCTTTTTATTTGTCTTACTACTTCTAATTTAAGATTCGAATCATGGAAAAAGTAACTTTTTTTTGGTTTAGACGAGACTTGCGTTTGGAAGATAATGCGGGTCTTTACCAAGCTTTGAAAAAAAGTTCTACCCCAGTTCTCTCTGTTTTTATTTTTGATGATAATATCCTTGAGCTATTAGAAAACAAAAAAGATCCAAGGATTGGATTTATCCATGATTGCATTTCCTCACTTCACCAAGAGTTAAATAAATTAGGTAGTTCCATTCTGATTAAGAAAGGTAAACCTTTCGACGTTTGGAAAGAACTAGAAAGCAAATACAATATCCAGTCCATTTATACGAATCGAGATTACGAACCCTATGCTTTAGAAAGAGATAGAACAATACAAGCTTATTTTGAAGAAAAAAACATCCCATTTTATTCTTTTAAAGATCATGTGATTTTTGAAAAAGATGAAATCGTAAAAAAAGATGGTTTGCCGTATACCGTTTTTACCCCTTATAGCAAAAGGTGGTTACAAAAATTAAATTCTGATTTTTCAACGATTAAAATTAATGGAAAGAAAAGGAATATTTCTTATTATTTAAAATCCTATCCTAGTCTGCTTTATTCCAAGAATTTTTTCCAAACAAAAAACTTAAAACTACTTACACTACATGAATTGGGTTTCGAACAATCCAGCATTCCTATTCCAAGGAAATCCGTTGCTCAAAAATTAATTAAAAGTTATGACAAAACTCGAAACTACCCTGCTATAAACGGCACATCAAAATTAGGAATTCATTTTCGTTTTGGTACTATTAGTATTCGTGAAAAAGCATACAAAGCATTTTATTTAAATGTAACATTTCTGAATGAATTAATTTGGAGAGATTTTTATTCCATGATTTTATTTCATTTTCCTCATGTTGAAAATGCCGCCTTCAGAAAAAAATATAATTTTATTGAATGGAGAAATAATGAAGAGGAATTTAAAAAATGGTGTGAAGGTAAAACGGGTTATCCCATCGTAGATGCAGGTATGAGAGAATTAAATACAACCGGTTACATGCACAATCGAGTTAGGATGATTACAGCCTCTTTCTTGACTAAACATTTATTGATTGATTGGAGATGGGGAGAAGCTTATTTTGCTGAAAGATTATTGGATTTTGATTTGGCCAGCAATAATGGGGGCTGGCAATGGGCGACCGGTTGCGGCACAGACGCCGCACCTTATTTCCGAATATTCAATCCAGAAGCCCAACAAAAAAAATTCGACAAAGATTTTAAATATATTAAAAAATGGGTGCCAGAATTTGGAACGGACAAATATCCTCTTCCTATGGTTGAACATAAATTTGCAAGAGAGCGATGTTTAGATTCATATAAAAAAGGTCTTGAGTCTTTTACAAGCTAGTTCTGTTCCCCTTCTACACCATTCGTCACTCTCAAATCCAAAATATTACCCATCTGATAACAGGTTCTGCACCTCGGTTCGTAAGAATCTTTTTCTCCTAGAAGAACGGTTTCCTCACTTACCGATAAGCGATATGAATGAGTCGCCAAATTACCACAATGGGGACAAATAGCATGGACTTTGGTGATGTATTCAGCTACAGCCAAAAGATTGGGCATAGGGCCAAAAGGTTCTCCTCGAAAATCCATATCCAAACCGGCAATAATAATCCTTTTCCCCCTCAGAGCCAATGTTTGGCAAACTTCCACCAAATCCATATCGAAAAATTGAGCTTCATCTACACCTATCACATTGAACTTATCCGCGTAACGGAGAATATCCATCGATTTGGAAACCGGTGTAGACATGATATAATTCGAATCATGAGACACTACTTTTTCTTCATCATAACGAGTATCTACCCTCGGTTTAAAAATACCCACACTCATATTGGCGAATTTAGCTCTTTTCATTCGCCGAATGAGTTCTTCTGTCTTACCAGAAAACATAGAGCCGCAAATTACTTCAATCCATCCACTACGTTGCCCCTTGAAACTTGGTTCTAAAAACATGTACTTGGTATAATTTTTTCTGCTAGAAAATAGTTCTCTTATAGTTCCCTAATGAAAAAATGGCTAAAAAAGCCACTTATTACGCATTAGTGGTTTGACTTTAGGCCATTATATGATATTTTTGGATTATATTTTGGTATCTCGTCTTGATGATTACCTAAAAATAGGTATAATTGAAATGGGATAAAAAGATATAATCATATATTTTAAAAAGAAATCGCATGAACTTCCACAAAGCTAAAATCCTATTGGAAAAAATCAATAGACTCTATACGGGTATGAGTTTGGATTCTGATAATGTAAGTCCTATCGAGAGGGATTTGATGATGAGTTACATCCGTGAATTTTACGAAGTATTCCACTTAGAAAAAGCCCGTCATTTATCACAAAAAATGGCAGAAAAACCAATAGCAAAACCGATTGCACCAACACCCCCTCCGGTAAAAAAGGTAGAGCCCATTGCTCCTCCTCCCGTAAAAGAACCTGTAAAACCGGAACCCGTGGTTGTTAAGGCTCCGGAACCGGTTCAAGAAGTAAAAACGGTAGTTACACCACCGCCGGTGGTTCATCAACCTGTGGCACCGCCGCCACCTAAACCTCCTGTGGCTTCACCGCCGCCGGTAGTGGAGCAGCCTCCTGTGGCACCGCCGCCGCCCAAAGAAGAACCTCCAAAGCGGGAAATCAAAAAATTCAATTTTATTCCCCCAAAACCGAGAAGACCGGTGGTAAACAATCCTACTCCACCGCCGCCGCCTGTGAGTAAAAACAACGGGGATGTAGATATTTTTGATACTAAATCCGGCAATGATGTTTCTTCCCGATTCGGTTTATCCAAAATTGATGATCTGAGAAGAGCCTTCGGTCTGAACGACAAAATGATGTACACCAATGAGTTGTTCGGAGGAAATAACAATGTTTTTAAGGAAACTATGGAACAATTGAATTCCTTTGTTACATTTAATCAAGCCAAAGATTATTTGATGAAAAATGTGGCAATGAAATACAACTGGACTTCCAAAACAAAATCTAAATTGGCAAAGGATTTCATTAAGACCGTTTCTAGAAAATATTTATAATATCAATGCCCCGAGCTTTTAAATCTCGGGGTTATTTTTTCCATCTTTTAGTCCTTCCTATGAAATTGAAATGGTGGCCTTTCCTCATGTTTTCCTTCTTTATCCAAATCCAAGAAAAAGGTTGTAAAAAAGAACAAGAAGCTCCGCAAGAAAGAGATTATTCTGTCTACGATAATTATATCTTGGATATGCCTATGGACAGAAAATCTTACCTAGCCCAAAGCATTAAAGAAAGGAAAATGATGGAAGTAGAGGTCTTGGATCTTCCTGCTGAACAAGAAAGCATCGCTAGAATAGATTCTTTTGATATTGATGGAAAACTTTTAAAAATCCGACACATAAAGGACGAGTTTGTTGATTCTTTGATTTATGAATATACTCCAATGGGGCAAATAGAAAAAGAACATGAATATCCTAAGGAGAAAGATTCGACGACAACCCAATTCTATTATAACGCATCCGGTATGCTTTCCCAAGTCATTCATTATAGAGATAAAGTTACGGCATATGATACAGACCATAACAAATATTATAAATTAACGGATAAACGGATTTCGGAAGAATCGCCCACCTATTCTAATACCCGTGAAATTTATAAATATGATTCTTGGGGAAGGATGAAAGAAGCCATGGTTCTGATTGACAATGTACCTACCCATAAAGAAAAGCGTTATTATGATGGTAAGAGCCGTATTTCGAAAAAGGAATTCCTGCATCAAGGAGTTGTCATGCATTCGTCGGAATATATTTATAATGATGATGATTTATTGAGCATCCGTAAGGATAAAATTAGGTTGGATAAGGAAAAATTCGAATGGCGGGTTTATGAATTCACTTATACCTATTACCCGAAGGAATGATAAAAAAGGGCCTCCCACTGTTGTAGGAAGCCCATTCTCAAAACCATTTATAGGGTGCTTTATTTCATAATCACTAACCTTCGGATATCTGTTTTCTTTCCATCATTAATTTGTAGCATATATGTACCAGAAGGAACATCCCCTAGTTCTAGGTAAATGCTATTTTTTCCTTCCATCACATTTTCTGTATAACTACGAACCAATTGTCCGGCAATATCAAATAAATGAATATCTAAATCCCCTTCTACTTTAGCTGTTAGATCTAAATTGACATAACTTGTGGTTGGATTCGGATATAGATTAGATAAAGATAATTCCGGCTTCTCTATCTTGATTTGCTCTTCTTTAGATGTTGCATCAGAACGCAAAGGTTGAATTTCACATCCTGTAATCACAATCTTATCGAAGTAAACAAAATCGTATTGTCCGGAAGCATTACAACGGAACCTAAACTGTGTAGTAGACGTAAAGGGACCTGAAATCATTACCGCATCGGTATAATTCTGGGTATTTACGAACTCATCTCCTTCGTTCCATTCTTCTACTTGGGTAAAGGTAACTCCACCATCTAAAGACATTTCCAAGAAGAAGCCTTCTGTACTATCATCCATACTTCTCGCTTGGTAAGTTACCTCTACCGTTGCTTCGGCATAATTGGATAAATCCAAAGAATTTGAAGT
>JAHDDR010000133.1:6183-13060 GCA_020629255.1 Saprospiraceae bacterium
AAGTTACCTCTACCGTTGCTTCGGCATAATTGGATAAATCCAAAGAATTTGAAGTCACCATAGAAGATGGGTTACCATCTCTTAAGCGAATACTATAATTACCGGCAGTTCCAAATCCACTTGAAAGGACACGATCGCAATCGGCACCGCCATCATTCCAAATCCCCCAACCTTTTTCGAAGTTATTCGATTTGATGGTCTTATATGTACAGTTTACTGGGTTGGTATCTCCAAAGCAGAAACTTGTTGTTTCTGAGTAAGCAAATTGCCCTCCCGAACCTAGAACTACATTGTTCGTAACATCAGTAACCGTATAAGAACCATTTCCATAATATGGATCACAACAGATACCATCTCCGTAGGAATCATAAATGGTAAACTCGTAGCAATCATCTACTAAACAGGTGTCGATAGAAATCGTGATGCCATTCGGGTTTTGCCCTAAGTGTCCGTTAGAACTCAAAATCACAGTACCCATTCCATTTTTCAAATCCCAAGATGTTTCTTTCGGATAATTATCTAAGGTAATGGATATGTTGACATCCGTACAAGGACACTCTTCTTGTTCTACCGTGAAATCTTCTACTAATGTATTCCCGCAATCATCTGTAACGGTTACGGTATATGTTCCTGCAGATACTTGAGACAAATCTTCAGTAGTTTCGCCTGTAGACCAAAGGTAAGTATAGCCTGGCACACCTCCACCTGTGGTTAAATCAATGCTACCAAAATCACCGCCACATGGAACATACGTTATTAGTGAATCTACATAAATACCTTCAGTAAATGTCAAATCTCCTATACAAACACGGTGCTCATTCTTTTGTGCAGCAGTAGCTCCTGTCCACCCCCAATATACATAAGGGTTATCATCAAAAATATTACTTACCAAATCTTCAGTTGCTGTTGCCGTTTCGGTTCCATCTAATAGATAAGTTAACTGATGACTTGTAGCATCCCAAGTAATTTTTACAGCATGATAACTTCCATCCTCAAGATTCGAGACATTATTTAAGGGAGCATTGGTAGCATCCAAATAACCCGTAGCGTCATGTATAAGTTCTCCATTTTTTTGAATGGAAACATGGTCGCTTGTTAAAGGATCATCAAACTGTTGATTATAATAAGTATCAAACTCTATACCTACAGAAGGTTCTACACCATTAAAGCCAAGATTTCCCCCATCTCCTCCTAAGTCTGTGCTTAAAGGTTGTAGAATAAACATTACGCCATCAGCTCCCGAATCATTCATACCTAAATAAATTTCAAAATTCAATTCGAAATCATAATTCAAATCTAATTTTCTTTGATACCATGCTCCTCCTGCTTGGTTATTCAAATCAGGTGTTAATTGTATACAATTATCTGGCAAAGTTGCCACTGTTGTGTCAGCATCTCCTTCTAGGGCGAAATCACTCATCATAGGAGTAACGTTACTTACATGTACATCAAAACTGCAATTGAGGATCAAACCACTACAAGTATCTTGTAATTCGTATGCCACGGTTGTTGTTCCTAATGGGAAAGCAGCACCAGAAGGATAGCCACTTACTAGCGTCAAGAATGCATCATGACAAATAATAGTATCCAAATTATAATTGACGACCACATCGCAACCTGTTCCATCTAACGATGTGTATATATCATCAGGGCAATTTAATGTGAGTGGACATTCAGGAACACAAGGTTCCCATGTTGCTGTTATCATCGTATCACATTCGGGATTATCTACATCTACAAAATGAAGAATAATAGATGTTTGCCCTCCTAGATTCAGGACATCGCTACCGCCATAAGGATATGTTCCTAAAAGAACCCCTGGAAAAATTGTAGCATCATATACATGATACATACCCGACGTTCCTCCTACAGATGTAGAATTTGTGCCAAAAACGATGGTATGGGTATCATCAGAAGGATCGCAAGTGTCATTGCTGCTACAGCCCATATATACAATAGCTGCTTCTATATCACATTCGCAACCGATTTGTTCCACATCATAAGATTGAACCAATGTATTTCCACATGCATCCGTAATAGTTACGGTATAGGTTCCTGCTGAGGCAGGAGCAATATCTTGACCAGTTTGTCCACTTGACCAAAGATAGGTATAAGAAGGTACACCACCACCTACAGAAAGATCGATAAGTCCTGTACCTTCACAAGGAACATCTACTACAACAGCATCGGCATAAATGGCTTCTACAAACGAAATATCTTTCATACAGACGATATGATTATTAACTGCACCTCCAGTACTGGCTGTCCATCCCCAATATACATTGGGATCTCCTCCAAAAATAGTGTTTACAATATCTTGTGTAACGCTTCCAGTAATGTATCCACCATATATATATGATAATGTTTTTGATGTGGCATCCCATTTAATTGTAACAGGATGATCCATTCCATCTTCGATATTGAATGATAGAATATTCCTTAATACAGATGGGTCTAAATACCCTGTAGAATTGTGAAAATTAGAACCATTTTTTTGAAATGATATATGATCATTCAAGGGATCGTTAACACTTGAATTCTGATAGGTATCGAACTCAATGGCTACAGAAGTTGTAATTCCTCCATATCCCAAAGAGCCTCCATATCCAGCAGCACTTGTACTGAATGGCTGAAGAACAAAGGCCATACCATCTGCACCAGCCGTACCTATGGAACCTAAATTGATATCAAAATCCAATTCGAAATCGTAATTCAAGTCTAATTTTTGTTGGTACCATACAGCTCCAAATTGATTGTTCAATTCTTCCGTAAGTTGATAGCAGAACCCTTCTTGTTCTATGGCATTACCAATAGGAAAGAAGTCACTCGACATAGGAGCAACGTTTCCTACATGGACATCGAAAGTACAAACCAGCAGTTCGAAGCCTGTATCTATTTCATAAAAGACCGTAGTCGTTCCTAGTGGAAAAGCAGAACCAGAAGGCAGCCCCTGAACTAAATTAAGGAAAAATTCACCACCGCAATCTTCATATTCAATTACATAATTAACCACAGCATTGCAACCTTCGCTTAGGGTCACATAAATATCATCGGGGCAAGAAATGAATCCAGGTTCACAAAAAGGAGAACAAGGGTCTGTTATTACAGTAATCGTTTCTGTGCATTCGGGGTTGTTCATATCCACGATGAGTAAATCTACGGTAGGATTGGTATAGGTAATTTGGAATACACCTCCACCTCCATAAGGAAAGTCTCCATAATGGGTTGTCATTGACACATCATAGACTGAGAACATTCCGTTATTGCTTCCTAGATTTGCATTAACGACAACTGTTATTACATCATCATAAATATCAGGGGTTCCCATGCCATCACATCCTTCTACAAATGCATTGGCAGAAATAGATTGATTTCCGATGCTAAAATCTTTTGTTGCCGTATTAGTCAAGGCATCTGAAACGGTAACGGTATATACTCCAGTTACCAAACCTGTAATATCTTCTGTTGTTGCTCCATTAGACCAAGCATAGGTAAAGGGAGGTAAGCCACCATATACGGTAAGGTCTATTACTCCCACACCCGTCTCACAAACGTCTGCTGTATGTGCCCCTCCTAAACCAATGGGAACACAAGGATCTCTTTGCTCCCACCATTTGAATTCTTCTTCTAGGGTCACATCAGTTACCGTCATGGAGAATTCGGTATCATCAGTTAGGTCAAGGCTATCTAAAGCAAGGAATGTAAACTCGGCAGGTTCTACTGTAAATTGTTCTGCATTACAATCTTCCAGAGGATTACTTAATAGCACCTTGTGCATCATGAAATCATAATTGCCTATAGCAGATGGATCTGCTGCTACAGATTTTGTAGAAGAAAAAATATAATATTGCCCATCTTCAATTACGAGTTTAGGGACTCTTTCATCATCGGGCAAACCAAATGTGTAACCATCTAGAAAATTGCCATCCACATCGAGTTCTATATAATAATTATCTCGATCGGATGCACTAGACGTTACATGATGAGAACCTACACCAACAAATTTATCATTGATGGCATCGTATTGTAGATCATAATTGGTATTCCCCCCAGTTCCTATATCATATTCATAAGACGTTATGATCGTTCCAGAAGAATTTGTTTTTAAGAACAATTGGCTTCTTGTGGTAACAGAAGCAATATTTGAATCCGCAATTAAGCCATGAACAACCAAATCTCCTGATGATAATTCGTGAACATCATGAAAATTAATCTCCTTGGATTGAGGATAAATATGTTCCCAATCAAAAGAACCGTCAGAAGGGTCTATTTTTGCCATGTAACCGTTGTGATAATTCCCCGTAGAATTATCACCATTATTAAACCAAGAATGACCCACCAGAATTACATTGCCATCGGCTATTTCTTGTGCTCCGCTAATCGTAAGGTTTGGGGAACTTATTCCTAACCTTTTTTCCCACAGCACATTGCCGCCAGCATCTAATTTCACCATTAATAAATGGTAGTATGAGTAAACATTCATTTGTTCTGTAGAGGCATAACCTACTGCCAAATAATCACCTGATGATAATAGAACTATTTCTAAAGGAAGGATTTTGAAATCGGTGTTGACATAAGTTTTTGACATTAAAATACCTCCTGTCGGATCCATTTCTAGGATCATCATATCCGTTTTATTGACTGAAGTATTGAGGGTCTGAACCAAAACGATGTAGTTCCCATCATCTTTGAGTTTGATGTCTCGGATATACATATTTTGTGTGTGAGCCAATTCTGTCACCCACATCATATTGCCTGAGTTAGGATCTAAATTCGCAAAAATGGCTTTATCTACTGAGAGGTCGTTGTAACCTCCCAGTAATATTGAATTGTCCGTAGGATTAAATCTGCATTCATTGAAAACTTCTTGGGCAGGTGTTCCGTAAGAGGTTGTATTTTGTGCTGTAATTATGTAAGAGGGTAACATGAAGGATAAGAGTATCCATAGCACTCCTAGTGCTTTGATTGATTGTTTCATTTTACAAATGGTTTTTTAGATGAATAATTTTACCGATTATTCAATTCGATGCATCTTATATAAATCGGTATGGATTTATTTTAAAACAAAGATACATTTGAGGTGAGGCATAATTTTACCGTAATTTCCGAATTAGCGTTTTGAACTTCCGAATTGCAATTTTGAGTATCTATCAGATTTTCCAACGTGCCAATGGGGTGATGTCTTGCCCTACAAATTCGCCTTTCAAATATTTATGATAGCCCGTTACGGCAATCATGGCGGCATTGTCGGTACAAAATTCTATGCGGGGAACATAGGTCTTCCATCCTCTTTTTTCTCCTTCTTTTTGAATGGCTTCCCGTAGACCGGAATTGGCAGAGACTCCTCCTGCCACAGCAATTTCTTTGATACCTGTTTCTTCCGCTGCTTTTATTAATTTAATCATGAGTGCATTAATAATGGCTTGTTGGACAGAGGCACAAATATCTTCTAAATTTTCTTGGATAAAATCGGGGTTGGTTTTGATTTCTTTTTTGAGAAAATAGAGTATGGATGTTTTTAATCCGCTGAAGCTGAAATCCAAGTTGGGTAGATTGGGTTCGGCAAATTTGAATTTTGCTTCCCCCTTACGGGCTAACTTATCAATGAGGGGTCCTGCAGGATAATCCAATCCCAATAGTTTCCCGGTTTTATCGAAGGCTTCTCCTGCGGCATCATCTATGGTTGTTCCTAATACTTCCATATCTAAATAATCCTTAATTCTTACAATTTGGGTATGCCCCCCGGAAACCGTCAGGCAAAGGAATGGAAATTTAGGTTTTGGATTTTCGGCAAAATGAGCCAAAACATGAGCTTGCATATGATTGACTTCGACCATAGGAATATCCAAACCAATGGACAAGGCTTTGGCAAAAGATACCCCTACTAATAATGACCCCATGAGTCCGGGCCCCCTAGTAAATGCAATGGCATTTATTTCGGATTTGGAAACCCCCGCTTTCTTGATCGCCCAATCTACAACCGGAATAATATTTTGCTGATGAGCCCTAGATGCTACCTCCGGAACTACGCCTCCATATTGCTTATGGGCTTCTTGGTTCGCGGTAACATTACTCAAGATTCCACCATCCTTTAGAATGGCCGCCGATGTATCATCACAGGATGATTCTATTCCCAGAATTATTACTGACATGCTCAAATTTATTGGTAAGACAAATGTACGAATTATCTATTTGAGATAATTTTACTGGATTCATTTTAATTATCCGATTATTATTCATAATTTGGATACATATTTTTTGAGAGAACCACCACGTTATTTGAAACATACCATTATGTTTCTACGTAAATTTAAAATACATAAAATTGATAAGTCATGGCACAGAATCAACCCGCTAAAGGCTCCCCTACTCCAAGCAACAATAAAGGAGCGAATAAAACTTCTGTTATTGCCCATGGTACTGTTATCAAGGGAAATTTCAAAGCCAATGACAATTTACGTATTGATGGTAAAATTGTAGGTGATGTGGTTTGTGAAAAGCGCTTGGTTATCGGAAAAACCGGAATCATCAAAGGAAAAATTATAGCGGCCGAGTTAGCGGTAGATGGAATGGTTGATGGTGAAGCGATTAGCAAGGGCGTTGCCAATCTCAGTGCTACTTCGCAATTTGTAGGAACCTTAACTGCTGTTCGCTTGGAAGTGAACGAGGGGGCTACCTTCAATGGAGAATTCAAAATTGGTAAGAAGTAATAAATTTATACATAGCGAAAACATGGGTCATCCCGAATTTTTGCTCAAATCAAAAATCCGGGATTTCTTATATTACCCTTCTTGCTCTTAGCAAAAAAAGAAGGCATAAACAATTAATTGTCAACCTTTTGAATTGGGTATTCTTCATTTTTTGCTCGCACAAAAAA
>JAHDDR010000134.1 GCA_020629255.1 Saprospiraceae bacterium
GCCAATCACCAGCCAAGTAGATGGAATCGCTATCACAAATACTATATGCCAAGGGAGTAACATAGGTCGGCAATAGAGTTACTGTTTGGGACAAAACACTATCACAACCATCTATGGTCGTCAAGGTATCATAATAGGTACCATTGGTGTTTTGCCAGTCGCCTCCCAAGTAAATGGAATCGCTGTCGCAGATTTCATAATCCAAGGGCGTAACGTAAGTTGGGAGCAGGGTTACTGTTTGGGACAAAACACTATCACAACCATCTATGGTCGTCAGAGTATCATAATACGTACCATTGGTGTTTTGCCAGTCACCTCCCAAGTATATCGAATCGCTGTCGCAGATTTCATAATCCAAGGGCGTAACATAGGTTGGGAGTAGGGTTACTGTTTGGGACAAAACACTATCACAACCATCTACGGTCATCAAGGTATCATAATAGGTACCTGCTTGATCTTGCCAGTTCCCTGCCAAGAAGATGGAATCGCTGTCGCAAATGCTGTAATCCAGAGGCGTGATATAGGTCGGTAGTAGGGTCACTGTTTGTTCCAACACCGAATCACAACCATCTGTTGTTGTTAAGGTATCGTAGTAGGTACCTGCTTGATCTTGCCAGTTCCCTGCCAAGTAAATGGAATCACTGTCACAAATGCTATATGCTAAAGGAGTGACATAAGTAGGTAACAAGATCACTGTCTGTTCAAGCACCGAATCACAACCTTCAATTGTCGTCAAAGTATCATAATAGGTACCATTTGTATTTTGCCAATCGCCTCCCAAGTAGATAGAATCACTGTCGCAGATTTCATAAAATAAAGGGGTAACATAGGTCGGCAGTAGGGTCACTGTTTGGGACAAAACACTATCACAACCATCTATGGTCGTCAAGGTATCATAATAGGTACCATTGGTGTTTTGCCAGTCGCCTCCCAAGTAAATGGAATCGCTGTCGCAGATTTCATAATCTAAGGGTGTAACGTAAGTTAGTAATAAAGTTACTGTTTGGGATAAAACAGAATCACAACCGTCTATCGTCGTCAGGGTATCATAATAGGTGCCATTGGTGTTTTGCCAATCGCCTGCCAAGTAAATGGAATCGCTGTCGCAGATTTCATAATCCAAGGGCGTAACATAAGTTGGTAATAAAGTTACTGTTTGGGATAAAACAGAATCACAGCCATCTACTGTCGTCAATACATCATAATAGGTACCTGCTTGATCTTGCCAGTTCCCTGCCAAGAAGATGGAATCGCTGTCGCAAATGCTGTAATCCAAAGGCGTAACATAGGTCGGTAGTAAGGTCACTGTTTGTTCTAATACCGAATCACAACCATCTGTTGTTGTTAAAGTATCGTAGTAAGTACCGTTTTGATTTTGCCAGTCTCCCGCCAAATAGATGGAATCGCTGTCGCAAATACTATATGCCAAAGGAGTGACATAGGTCGGCAGCAAGGTCACTGTTTGTTCCAGTACCGAATCGCAACCTTCTATGCTTGTTAAGGTATCATAATATGTACCTGCTGCATTTCGCCAATCATCTGCCAAGTAGATCGAATCGCTATCACAAATATCATAAAATAAAGGTGTAACGTAGGTCGGCAATAAGGTGACCGTCTGTTCCAGAACAGAATCGCAGCCCCCTATTGTTGTCAGGGTGTCATAATAAGTACCATTCGTATTCTGCCAATCATCTGCTAAGAAGATGGAGTCACTATCACAAATTTCATAAAATAGTGGTGTAACATAGGTCGG
This sequence comes from Saprospiraceae bacterium, assembly GCA_020629255.1. Lineage (GTDB taxonomy): Bacteria > Bacteroidota > Bacteroidia > Chitinophagales > Saprospiraceae > JAHDCE01. Next base: position 1,754 of record JAHDDR010000134.1, read on the forward strand.
TAATAAGGTCACTGACTGTTCTAGTACCGAATCACAACCTTCTACTGAAGTTAGTACATCATAATATGTACCTGCTGTATTTTGCCAACCTCCTCCAAGGAAAATTGAGTCGCTATCACAAATACTATATTCTAATGGGGTTACATAAGTTGGGTTCACTATTAAATTGGTAATGATAATCGAATCACAACCATGGATTGTATTCAAAGTATCATAGTATAAACCAGAGGAAGATTGGTTGGCTCCTTCTACAAAATAGGTTTCATCATCACAAATTTCAACATCTAGGTTGGTAGTTGGAATTTGATGGACTGTTATCGGAACCGTTTCACTGGCCGTACAGCCATATTCATCTGTTATTGTTACAAAATAATTTGTTGTACTTACCGGATAAAACAAAGGATCGTTACAATCATTACAAGACATGGTAATATTAAAGCCCCATTCGTAGGTATAATCTGTAGTAAAATTAAAGCCAATGTTTTCTCCTCTACAAATTTCTAGAGACTGATTCAGTCCCAAAGTAGGAATTGGGCTTATGATAACCTCCGTTTGAAACGTATCCCTCGTACATTCGCCATAAGCCGTATCTTCTACAATTACTGAATAATCTCCTCCGACAAATACTTCTAAAAATGTATCTGTTCCCATGATCGGTCCTGTTCCATCGGGTCCAAATGTCCAAATATAAGTATAATCGTCACTCACAATATTTGGGATGACCGATAAAATTTTGGGCGTATCTACTTCACAATAAATAGGCGGATTCGGATTGAATTCCAAGGTAAAATTAGGGCGGATATAGACCCTTGCCGTATCACAAACCGGCGATAAGGATTCTTGGCAAAAATCGGCAATGGGAACACCACAGACATTGTAGTCTATATATTCTAATCCCGAATTGACCGGTGCTACAAATTCTAGGGAATCGCAGCCGGAAAAGCCCACACATATCAGATTGTCATTATAAAGTCCGCCTGCGGTAATATCTTCCCAAGTTACTGTTGTATCTAATACCCCTCCTATGGTCAGGAGGGTTTCGCATCCCTCCCGTATTTCGGATTCGGGGGTGGTGATATTTCCTTCTATGGAGGTTATCGAGTATATATTCCGATTTGAGCCGGGTTTACAGAATGTTAAATAATGGGGCCCCACGCCATCCAGGCAAATGGCTTCGCCTACGGGTATGATAGGACCGCAATCTACCTGATAATAAAGTGCTCCCGTGGGAGATGCTCCAAATTCGATATCAAATGCCAGACCTACTGCGTCTTCATCCAAGGTTACTTCGAAAGAGGTACAACGAGGAGGGGGTATTTCTACCAACGTATCCACCCCACAACAAAAACTGTCCCTTTCGTGGTAGGGTGAGAAGTAAATACTATCTGGATCTCCTGTTAGGTCTGCAATATGGAAAGGAACATCATCATCACAAGTAGGTGCTTGCGCATATGATGTCACAGAAACTAGTGTAACAAAGAGAGAGATGAGAAGAAAAAGTACTGATAATTCTTTTTTCAGTTTAAATATCATAATTACTAAACCTCATTAAGATAAAACGTCAGCCAAAGCGAAAAAAACAGAAAGCGTTCGCTACCAAACACTAATACATATTAAATATTGTATTAAATATAATATTTATATTATATTCGATTTATTCACTTGGGTTTGACATATAAATCTAAGGTTTTAGTAGTACATTTTCATATTAGATATTGCAAAATCTATGTTAAAAACATGTTTGATACAATAACCATTTTATACATTGTCACAGAATATATAATAATAGTAATAGAGAAAATAATGCCAAAAATCAAACTCTGACTTCCATTCTTGATTTTGCTAATTCTAAAGCCATATTCATCTGCTCCTCTTTGGTTAACAAGGTATTATTTATTTCAATAGCATCTTTAGCCTTCTTCAAGGGACTGTCTTCTCGGGTAGAATCTATGTGATCCCTTTCTTTTAGGTTGTTTATTATATCTGTTAAATTTACGATTTGTCCTTTGGCTAACATTTCATCCCTTCTCCGTTTCGCCCTCACTTCCATATCTGCGGTCAGAAAAATTTTCAATTCTGCATTTGGAAAAACTACAGTACCAATATCTCTTCCATCCATCACCACTCCTTTTTCCTTTCCCATCTCCCTTTGTTGGGCTACCATTGCCCGCCTTACGGCAGATATAGTTGCCACAGGACTCACCTTGTTCGACACCTCCATACCCCGTATTTCCTCTTCCACATTTTCTCCGTTCAAGAACGTACAATTTTTTCCTTCAAAAGATTTGAATCCTATTTGGATGTGACATAGCGCATTTTTGACATCCTCAGAATTATCCAGATCTATATTGTGTCTTAGAAAATATAATGTGGTTGCCCGATACATGGCTCCTGTATCTACGTAACCATAATCCAATTCCTTAGCAAGCGCCTTTGCCAGGGTACTTTTTCCACAAGAAGAATAACCATCTACAGCTATTGTTATTTTTTTATCTTCAGCCATGCTCAAAATGTTCTAGTTCAATATTTGAAGTTTAGCGAATTTCAGCATCAATCTTTTGGAACCCACGCCCGAAAAATGGATTGTCGCTACCCTACCATCTCCTTTACCATCGGTAGCGATGACTTTTCCGAAACCGAACCTCAGGTGTAATACTTTTTGACCGGCCTCGATCGAAGATCCGGGGCTAGGTCTGAAGTCCTTGGGGTCAATGTTTACCACCGGAGTTTTTTTCAGAGGTTTGAAATTTCCGGAGACCCGAGAAGATCCATTCCCAGAAGAGGAATTGGAAAACATCATACTCGAATCGGAATTAAAATTACGAGTTGAACTGACATCTCCATCCAAATGTTGTTGATCGATTTCATCTAGAAAACGACTGGGCTCATTGTACCTCATCTTACCATACTGGTACCTGGATTTTGCCAGCGAGAGCGTAAGAAATTCTTCCGCCCGTGTAATCGCCACATAGAACAAGCGTCGTTCCTCTTCGATGCTTTCCCGATCACTTTTCGCCATAAAACTAGGAAACAAATCTTCTTCTACTCCTACTACAAATACCGATTTAAACTCAAGCCCCTTAGCCGCGTGGGTTGTCATCAAGGTTACTTTGTCATCCGAATCGTCGTTATCCAAATCTGTATAGAGGGCAATACTTTGGAGATATGCTGCCAAGGTTTTTTCGGGCATAGTTGCATCATCCAAGGCTTCATCATCTTCTACAAAATCTTTGATGCCATCCAATAAAGCATTCAGGTTTTCTAGTCGGTTCATGCCTTCGATTGTCGTATCGGATTTATAATGCCCCAAAACACCCGATTGCTTGGCTACATATGTTGCGATTTCATAGGCATTGCTTTTTAAGGCCTTATCCATGAAAACAGACATCATGTTTACAAACTTACTGATATTCTTCTTGGCTGCCGTACCGACCGGAGCTTCTAGAAGGGTATCCCAAACAGAGGCATCCATTTGGGTGGCATGCCCTAGTATTTTATCTAAAGACGATGCTCCGATTCCCCGCCGAGGAAAATTGATGATTCGCTTTAGGGCTTCCTCGTCTACTGGATTGATGGTGAGCCTTAGATATGCCAAGAAATCCTTTACTTCCTTTCTTTGGTAGAACGAAGTCCCTCCGAAAACCTTATATGGTATATTATAATTTCTTAGCGATTCTTCAAAAGTTCTGGATTGGGAATTGGTTCTATAAAGAATCGCAATATCCCGGTTATAGAGGTGGTTTCTTGTTTTTTGTTCCAAAATAAAATCGGCCACCCGCTTCGATTCCTCATTATCCGTCATTGCTCGGATAAGTTTTATTTTCTGTCCTGCCCCTTTATGTGACCATATTTTTTTCTTGAGTTGCTTGGAATTATATCCAATTACTTGATTTGCTGCTTGGACGATATGACTAGTAGAACGATAATTCTCCTCTAATTTGAAGGTTTGCAAATTAGGATAATCTTTTTCAAAATCCAGTATGTTATCTATTGTTGCACCCCGAAAAGCATAGATACTTTGGGCGTCATCTCCTACCACACATATATTTTTTTGGCTCCCTGGATAATTCACCAATTTTTTAATGATGGCATACTGTAGGAAATTCGTGTCTTGGAACTCGTCAACGAGAACATATTTGAAACGTCCCCTGTATTTTTCCAAGACTTCATCGGGGTTGGAATGAAGCAAAAAATAAAACTGGAACAGCAGGTCATCAAAATCCATAGCACCTGCCCGTTTGCAACGCTTATAATATTCGGCGTAGATTTTATGGAAGAAAGGTCGCCTTGCCGTTTTGTCTTCCTCCATCAATACTTCATTCTGGGTATAGGCTTTTGGGGGGATGAGGTTACATTTAGCACTGGAAATCCTATTCCTCACCACATTGACATTATAGGTTTCCTTATTCAGGTGCATTTCTTTGATGATGGTTGTCACCAAGCTTTTGGAGTCATCGGTATCATAAATGGTAAAATCTGAAGGATATCCAATTTTTTCTGCTTCCGAACGGAGAATCCTTGCAAAAATAGAGTGGAAAGTTCCCGCCCAAATATTCTTGGTATTCGAACCGGCTACTTTTTCTATCCTTGCTTTCATTTCCTTTGCTGCCTTATTAGTGAAGGTTAAGGCTAGTATTTGATAAGGAGGTATTCCCGATTGTATGATATGGGCAATCCGGAAAGTCAAAACACGGGTCTTTCCAGAACCCGGACCAGCGATCACCATTACCGGACCATTGATGGTGGTAACGGCTTTCCTTTGGATATCATTGAGTTGTGAGAGGTAATCTGACATTTTATGAATTTAAGCTACAAAAATAATAAATGAGAGGGGGATTGCGTGGTCTTATCACAGTTTTAATTTTTTCTATCCCATCATAGATGTTATGGCGAAAAATTGATTATGGTTGACTTGATCTTTTGTAAATGGATCATATATTGAAAGCATGAAGGGAGATATTTTCTTTTTATTTACTTCTTGTTGGATAGGACTTGCCATTCTGATCTTCTTTATTAATTTAAAAATCAGAGCTCCCTATGGAAGGCATAGTTCTACTTCTTGGGGTCCCATGATGGATAACCGATGGGGTTGGATTATTATGGAACTCCCTGCTTTATTGGTTTGCCCCTTGTTTTTCTTTTATGGTGATGGAGAAAAAAGTTTTATAAATTATTCCATCATTATTTTATGGGTTTCACACTATTTTAATCGGACAATTATTTTTCCTTTCCGAATAAGAACGAGTGGAAAAAAAATGCCTATTTTAATTGTCTTTTTAGGTATTTTATTTAATATCATCAATGGATTTATTTGCGGACACCACTTAGGCAACGCTTACTATGAAACAAATTGGGTTAACTCCTTCCCTTTCATTATAGGATGTATTATTTTTTTCTCGGGATGGTTCATTAATATACACTCCGATCATATTTTAATTCATTTAAGGAAACCGGGAGAAACGGGATATAAAATTCCCGAAGGAGGGCTTTTTAAATGGGTGTCTTGCCCTAATCATTTTGGGGAAATTTTGGAATGGTTCGGATTTGTCATTTTATGCTGGGCGTTGCCTTGTTTCAGTTTTTTTGTTTGGACGTTTTGTAATTTAGTACCTAGAGCCTTGGCACACCACAAATGGTATCAAGAAAAATTCAAGGAATATCCTCCAGAAAGACATGCTATTTTTCCTTGGATTTTATAAACAACCATTCAAAATAACCCATAAAAAAATTCGTTTGAAAACATCTAATAAATTTATTAACATGAAAAATATTTTTCTATTCGTTAGCTTTTTATTTTTAATTTCTTGTCAAAAAGAAAAAAAAGAAACTGCTCCTGTCACCAAGGATGAAAAAATAAAAAAAGAAATTATTCCTATTCCAAAAAAAGAAATAAAAATAAAGGAAGAAACTAAAAATATTTACCCTTGGAAAAAGGATTACGATATCAAGAAATCAATCATTAATAATATCCCACTACCAGAAGGCTACCAAAGAATACCATACGAATCCGGAAGCTTTGCAGACTGGTTAAGGCATTTGCCTTTAAAAGAAAAGGGGAGCAGGGTTCATTACCACAACGGAAGAACAAAACCCATCCATGTGCATCATGCTGTTCTTGATATTGATACAGGAAAAGAGGATTTACAACAATGTGCGGATGCAGTAATGCGACTAAAAAGCGAATATCATTATTCATTAAAAGAATTTGAAAGTATACATTTTAATTATACGAGCGGAGATAATGTTTCTTTCGATGACTGGAGGAAAGGAAAAAAACCTATCGTGAGAGGAAACAGAGTGGATTTTTCTGCTCCTTCGGGGCAAACGGATAATTCATACTCGAATTTTAAAAAATACATCCAACAAATTTTTACGTATGCCGGCACGGCTTCTTTGAGTCGGGAAATGAATCAAGTCATTCGAATAAATGACATAGAGGTGGGTGATGTTTTTATCATTGGTGGTCACCCAGGTCATGCAGTTATCGTTATTGATGTTGCAGAAAACGATCGGAAAGAAAAAATATTCATGATTGCACAAAGTTATATGCCCGCCCAAGACATCCATATTTTAAAAAATCCGAACGATTCCAACATGAGTCCTTGGTATTCGATCGATTTTGGAGAAAAATTGTTTACACCCGAATGGACTTTCGATGCTTCTGATTTGAAACGTTTTTAAGGAATCAAGCCGCTCTTAAAAACAAAGAAACACCTAGATAAAATTGCTTATTTAGCCTAATTTGAATACATTGCATAAACAACATTATACATACATTGATTGATATCGACTATTTTATTTTGATTCATGAATTATAAAAAACCCAAAACAGAAAAAAGATATTATTCTATCAGCGAAGTGGCTGATATGTTCGACGTTTCCAAATCGCTGATTCGATATTGGGAATCGGAATTCGATTATTTAAAACCGCATAAAAATTCAAAAGGAGAACGACGGTTCACCCAAGTGAATTTGGATCAATTATCTATTATTTATCACTTGGTGAAAGAACGGGGATTTACCCTCGAAGGTGCAAGAAATGAAATCGACCGGGACAAGGAAAAATTAGCCAAAAAATTACAATATATCCAAAAACTAAAAGAACTCAGAAAAACATTGTTGGATATCCAAAGGGATTTATAAGCCCTTCCTTAAAAAACTATTTGTAATAAATTCTATTCTATTTTGGAAAAAAATCCCCTATCTTGTCTACAAAATAATTCAAACATGTCTAAGAAGAAAAAGAATACCGAGAAAGACCCCAAAGTACATGAAGAATTGAAAGGGTTCGACATTAAGATCAATGAATTTGGAGAAATTACATCATCATTAAATGTAGATAAACTCAATAAATTCCTAGATGAAAACGTTGAGGATAAGAAGTTGATGGAGAAATATGAAAAGGAACGTAAAGATTCTGCTGATAATTCTTCTACCGACGATCAATAAACGAACTTATCTATTTATGCGAATTCTACTTTTCATCTTTTTGTGGCCTTTGTTCTTTGGAGCTCAACATGAATCTCCAACAATTATCGAGAACGAAGAAATTTGTCTTTCGTCCATCGAAAATGAATTGATTTTTTTAGTGAATCAATATCGCAAGAAAAATAGGTTAAAAGCTATTCCTGTTTCCAGTTCTCTCGTTCATGTAGCACAAGAACATGCCCGCCAAATGAATGATGAAATCAAGGAAATTACACATAGTTGGGTGGAATGCGATTATGATGGCAGGGACATAAACACTTATGATTGTATGTGGGAAATGCCCCGAAGACTAACCGGATATCCCGGACAAGGTTACGAATGTGCTTTTTTCCAAGAAGGAAAAGATTTTACGGCTACCGACATTCTTGAAGGTTGGCAGGAAAGTCGTGCGCATGATAATGTCATCCGAAACCGAGGCGTATGGAAAAATGCAGAATGGAATGCCATAGGTGTTGGAGTAAATGGAGATTATGCCACTATTTGGTTGGGAAAAGTAAAAGATCCCAAAGGCATGGCAAAAATCTGCAAATAGTTTTAGGGATGACGGATTAAAGGGTATAGCTGAAATTTATCTTATACTAATCCCTAATAATGTCTATAGAATGAATCCTCATTTTCTTACTCAACAATTAGAATTCAATACTGCGTATGCCCAAGAATTGGTTAGGGAATTGGAAGAAGAGGAAATGGTGAAAGTTCCTTTCCCTGGGTTGGAAAACCATCCTGCTTTCACATTGGGGCATATTGTTACAAGCCGAGCATTGGTCGTAAAATATTTGGGCGGCACCTATCAAATACCCAGAGGTTGGGACGAATTGTTTAGAAGGAATGGTCCCGGAGATCCACGTTTACCTGTTCCTTCTAGCGACACCGATTATCCCACGAAGGAATCATTGTTATCAGAAATGAAAAAACAACAAAAGCTCATCGTCAAATTATTGTCATCCTATGATGACTGGACTTCTAAAAAAGAATGGAGGTTCGATACATTTATGCCTTCGAAATTGGATTGCCTTGTCTTTATGTGTGTTAACCATGAAGCGATGCATCTGGGGCAGTTGGCGGCTTGGAGAAGAGCCATGCAATTGCCTTCTGCTTTGGGGCGATTATAAAAAAGAGCCAACAGGTACACCCATTGGCTCTCTCATTTACTCTAATAAGAGTATGTTAGGATTTTTCTTTCATCGCATGCAATGCATCGGTTTGCTCCTTGGATATGGAACCTTTGGTAAAGCGAGCGGTTACTTTACCATCTAAAGAAATCGTAATTATATCTCCATCAATTTTAGAGATTTTACCAATCATTCCTCCAGTGGTTACCACCTCGTCTCCTTTAGCCAATTCATCCATGAATTGTTCTTGTTCCTTTGCTCTTCTCTGTTGGGGGCGGATCATAAAGAAATAAACCACCGCAAACATGGCGACAAGAATCAAGGGTTGGAGAGCCATCCCCGTTGATGTTTGTAAAACTATCATATTTATCGAGGATTATTTACCCGGTTGTGAGGTAGGTAATTTCTTTGGATCCGTTGATGCATTTCCGGCCGGTTTGTCCGGAGCATTCACATTCGCCTTGATATTGATTCTCGTTGTTGTAGGCCAAGTATTGGCGGTTAAGGTAACCGTTTTGTTCTGAGGTCCTTTCTTACCCGCAGAATTGAATTTTACTTGGATTTCTCCCGTTTCGCCTACGGCGATAGGTTCTTTCGGCCATTTAGGAACGGTACAACCACAACTTCCCCTTGCATTGGTAACCGTTAGAGGAGCTTTTCCTGTATTCTTGAATTTGAATACGTGCTCTACAGATTCTCCCTGATCGATGGTTCCAAAATCGTAAACTTCTTCATTAAATTCGATTTTGGCAACATTTACCGTATCAGATGGAACCTCAGGTTTCAATTCTGTTTTAGCCTTTTCCTTAAGCTTTTTCAACGGTTCTGCTGCTACGATTTCTTCTACAGATTTTTCCTCTCCGGCTTGCTTGCCATCAGATTGGCAAGAATACATGAAAGCAAAAACAGGCAACAACAACAAAAGTAACTTTCTCATGTCTATTATTGATTTAATATAATTATTTGAATAATGATTTTTAAAACGGGGCAAAGATACACGTTCAGCCCTAAATAGAAAAATGGCAGAGAACGAATTCTCTGCCATTCACAAATTGTTATAATATCAATTCGATGGAGGAAATCACCTCTCATCATCCATATTATACCTTTGTTCTTATTTCAAGTGGATTCTGAATTCCACTCTTCTGTTTTTCTGACGACCTTCTTTTGTGCCATTATCTGCGATAGGATATGCTTCTCCATAACCAGCATGAGACATTCTAGAAGGAGTTACTCCTTTCGATACTAAATAATCGTAACAAGCTTTAGCACGACGTTGAGAAAGAGCCAAATTTGTTGCATCAGCACCAACATTATCCGTATAGCCACTAATAGACAAGCTATGTGTTGGATATTTAGCCATTACACTAGCTACTTGGTCTAAGATAGAGTAAGAAGATGTACGAATAGTTGAGCTACCTGTTTCAAACTCGATACCTTGGGTTGCAAAGTTCAAGGTTTGTTGATCTTGTTGCTTGATTTCGGGACAACCTTTGTTAGAGACCAAACCTTTGGTAGAAGGACATTTGTCATCCTTATCAGCTACTCCGTCACCATCCGTATCCGGACAACCTCCTAGAGCTTTAGAACCTGGAGAAGAAGGACATTTATCATTTTTGTCAGCTACCCCATCGCCATCCGTATCAGGACAACCATTGAATGCTGCAACACCTGGAGTCGTAGGACAAGCATCATCTTCATCTGCCACACCATCATTATCTTGATCTTTTACTTCAGGTTCTGGGCAACCATCGTTAGAAGCAGGACCTGCTTCTGAAGGACATTTATCTTCATTGTCAGCCACACCATCACTATCCGTATCCGGGCAACCATCGAAGGCAGCGATACCCGCTACTTCCGGGCATTTATCATCTGCATCCGTGATATCATCGCCATCCGTATCTGGACAACCACTGAATTTCGCCAAACCGGCAACATCCGGACAATCGTCCTCATCATCAACGATTCCATCACCATCAGCATCGGCTGGTGGAGCTTCTACTTCTTCTTCTACTGGAGGAGGAGGGGGAGGAGGGGTATTTGCCACATCTCCCAAACGGATACCTATTCCCAAGGAGTGAACAAAATGATTGGTAAATGTGTAGATTTCCGAATCTTTCATTTCATCTGTAGAAAGACGGTATTCCGTAGCCAAGCTAATGAAGGAGTTGGGACCTACTTTGAAATTCAATCCTAATTCAATAGGAATTTGGATATCCAAACCTTCGTTTAGATACATACCACCAACACCTGTAGATAGGTAAGGAAGTATCCATTGCTTATCATTTAATGCCAAGGTCAACTTACCACGAAGGTCAGCAGAACCAAAAAATTCTTTTCTGAAGCTAGGCGTAATTTGATCTCCATCTGGTGTTCTGATAGCTCCCAAACGCAAAGGCAAACCTACTGCAAGGAAATCATTGATACCATAATAATAGGATATTTCCGCTCCTAATGTTGAATTTTCAAATGCTTCCGTTGGTTTTACAAATTTCAATTTGTATTCACCGGGTGTGTCATTTTTAGCATAAGGAGAATAATTATCAATTCCTAAAAATCGATAATTGATTAGGTGACTTCCCTTATCTTGGGCAAAACTGACCTGAGTTAAGAGAATTACAGCTAATACTAGCGTAAAAACATGTTTTTTCATTACGATTCTGATTTAATAAAATAATAGTTCC
>JAHDDR010000135.1 GCA_020629255.1 Saprospiraceae bacterium
ATTCATAATCCCTTTTTTATTTGTGCTTAAATATTTATTTTCACCCTAAATATATTACTATGACACGAAATTATTATTTTCTATTTGTAGCCTTGCTTTCTTTTATTTTTTTCGGAATCTCATGTAATGATGATTCTACATCATCAGAGACCTGTAGTGACGGAATTCTGAATCAGGATGAAACAGGTATAGATTGTGGCGGCGTATGTGAACCTTGCCAAACAACGAGTACCTATTCTTATATGAGTGCTAAAATTGATGGTGCCCAATACAGCAATTTATTACCCGTTATTTATCCTTTTGATGGCATTTCTACATTAATACACGAAACTCCAAACATAGATTACCTTTGGTTGCAAGGAGATAATTCTGATTATCAAATTAATATCCGAATTTCGGACGATAATTGGGGGAGTACAGGTACTTTTCCAATTACTAATGGCTCATTTCCTGATGAAACGGGAGTTTATGGAAGCTTGGTGCAAGGTTCAGGAAATCCAAATACTGATTATATTGCCATTACTTCAGGCTCTTTAACCATTACTAAATTTGATTTGGTCAATAAAGAATTTGAAGGAACCTTTGACATGGTTTATTATAGAGAAGATGATAACGGAACTCCCATCGGTTCATTTAACATAACCAATGGAACCTTGGATTATCCTTTGGATAATGAAGCGTTCCAATAGGGATAATTTGGTATTGCCAAAAAATATTGGATGATTTTATCGTCCAGACCGCTAAAAGCTCTCAAATTTTCTTGAGGGCTTTTTTTTGTATAGTACACTGTAATTTAAGGAACCAAGAGACAATTCCTTCTTATAAACCTCCCTATGCTGATGTCTATATTCTATATCTGTTTGAGTTCACTCGACAATTGTTTACAAATCGAACCAATAATTGGCTTTTAATACGACAGACCAATTCCGGGTTTCGAAGGGGTCTGTAATATAATTATTCGTCACAACAAAATAGAGATCGGACATTGGAGCAATACGCCATTGGAAACGGGTATTGATGTTGAAATTATTTTTTTGGGTATTGTATTGCAAAAAGGTCGTCCAAAAAATATTTCTCGAAAACGAAATTTCTGCTCGAGTTCCTAGTAGAAACAAATTGGCACTTCCATATTCTTCAGGGAAGGAATATAATCGGGAATTGGTCATGTTAATCCCAAAAGCACCCCATTTTGCTGCCCTATAATTTACTTCTGCTTCTATACTAAATTCCTTACCCAGGTACCTTTGCCCCATACCCATTTCTGCCCGACCATTCACCCTATTCCTTTTTCCGGTATCATATTCTAGGCTAAAATTATTTTGATGATAATTGCCCGGAGAGAAGGAATCATCCAAACCACTTAGTGTAAAATTGTAGAACAATATAGGATTGCTTTCTTCGAAGGTTGCCCGTAGCATACTCGAATTCATGAAGGCGATTTCCCATCCCAATTTGGTTTTGTGTTCTTGATATTCCCATGTTTTTCCAGTAAACAAATCGAAACCATAAAATGGCCCCATGTAATCCAAAATATCAGAATGTTTGAGGAAAAACCAGTAATTTCCGTTGGTTCTTAATTGGTTGTATCCTATACGTTGGGTATTGCCATCATTGTCTTCATGGTATAGACGTGGAACAAAACCCATTTCGGTAATATAATTTTCACCTACGGCATCCAAACCTAGAAAGAAATTCAGTTTGGTGGTTTTATATCTTGCCTTGGCTCCGTAAGCTACCGCATTTTTTAATTTTTCTTCTGTGGTTGCATAATGCAGATATGAATGGGCTCTAATCCGTGAACGCTTGGAACGATAATCAAATTCTACACCAGTGCCCCTGTTGTAGTCCTTGGGGTCATCACCATTAAAGGCAGATTTATTTGTAAAAAAGGCTTTTACCTGAGAGCCTTCCATCACTTTTCTTGCTACTGATGCTACTAGAAAATTCTGAGCATCATCCACTCCTTCTTCCTTGAGTGTTTGAACATCTAACAAACCTATTCTCCAATCGGAATTGATTTTACCACTGAGTTTGGCTCCCCCCAAAATAGTTACCGGAGCACTTCCTACTCCTCCGACTCTCCTTGAGAAAAATGGACGGACCCTACTGTTCCCCAAACCGGCAAACAAATCGCTATTTTCGAGGAAAAAGAACCTTCTTTCGGGAAAAGAAATTTCGAAGCGATCCAGATTGATAACCTGTTCATCTACCTCTACTTGGGAAAAATCCGGGTTAATCGTTATATCCAAATTTAATGATGAGGTTAAATCGAATTTGGCATCCAATCCGGCATTGGGTTTGAATTTAGCCTTATCCTCCCCTCCTTCAATATCCCGACTTAAACCTGCTGCCACATATGGACTCAAAGATGTTTTAACACCCTGCCTTTTTTGCGGGGCTTCATCCCAAACCATCTCACCATTGTATGCTAGTGTTGCCACATTAAAACCTCTGGGAACTGGAGCCCAGGTCGATGTTTCGTTTCGCTTCAGGTCGTTCCTTGCAAAATTAACTCGCCATATATCCACATCATTTTTATAACGCAAGGTTTTGAAGGGAATAGACATTTCCAAAGACCAGTATCCCGAACCTCTATACACTTCGGCGTACCAAACCGCATCCCAACTTGTGGTGACCCCTCTAGTTCCTCCTGAACTGATGAGGCCATCTCTTTGGACACCAAACGGATTCACAGAAAAACTCAAACCATTAGAACCATCACTGAAGGGATCGAAAAAGACGGCAAAAGCATCATTGACTGGAAATGAAAAATCCCTTTTTAAGGATTGGGCAATGTAATCTCCTTCAATCTCATCGTGGCATATTGCTGCGATGTAAAGGCTTTTGTCGTCGTAGGTAACTTTGACTTCTGTTTTGGAAAAGGCAAAAAGAGTATCGTGTGGATAGGTCATATAAAAGCTGGCAGCGGTTTCTGCCTTCGACCAGAACACCTCATCCAATATTCCATCTATCATAATCGGTCCGTCTGTTTTTTCGACCCGAATAGATGGAACTTGTGCAAAAAGTGTCAACTCTATGCACAATAACATTGTGAGCAATATGTATTGGATTGATTTCCTCAATTCCCCCCTTGTTTTTTGTTGTTTTTGTTTGGGTTATTGTGTGAATAAATGGGTTTTCTGTCTTGTTTGCACAAAGTGCAAATATATAAAGTTAGATAAGGTCTTCGATCATTTCTTGAAAAACTTCCTCATTCCAAAGCTAAACATTAACAATAGGCCAATGAATATGAGGAATAAGAATAAGAATGGTATACTAACGAAACCAATCAAAATAATCTTATCTAATAATAACATAAGTATAATTGCTGCTGCGATGGCCATTAATAAGCCCGGTATTTTTTCAAACCCAGGAACGCCATCCAAATCCACAACTCTTTTTATGACCATTATGGTAGCAATCATAGAAATGATGGGCAGGAAATAAATCAGGAAGTTGAGTTCCCTCAAATCATCATTATGAAAAATGGCGGCATAGATGGTCATTGTCAAGGCAAAAATTCCGGGTATGGATGCCAGATAAATCAAGAAAGAATAGATATAGGAATAAGGGCTTTTGTTCCCTTCCCCATATCCAATCCATGCAACAACTGCAGCTAATAATGGTATAGCAACAAAAAAAGCAATGACGAGTAATGGGTTATTCCCGGCTAAATCAAAAATGTGTTGTAGTGTCATGCTGTTAACGTTTTTATTTGAAGAAAAGAGTGAATATTCTTTCTTCTTTTCTTCTCTACAAATTACTTACCAAAGATTCGTTTTTTTCAAATATGTGAAAAGATAAAATATTATTGTGAATCTTGTTCTATTGACGATTCATCGCTAGAGTATGTCCAAACAATTTGACATACTCTAAATATTACTATCAATTCGTTTTCTTGTCAAAATTTAATGTGAGAAAATATAGGAGGGAAATTTTTCTCACTTCAAATATATATATTTTTTTTATTAATATGAAAATTAATTTTTAATCCATCCCAAAAAAATAATTCAAGCCAAGTTTAGATTATAATAGCAAAATGTTATTCTGTATTTATGTAATTTCATTGTTACAAATAAAAGAGTACTTTTGCTTCCTAGTATTTAAATGCAGAGATTTGCATTATCAAACCAACCGAAACCACATTTTAAAAGCCTAATATCATGGATGATTTATTCAAAAAATTTCTTTATACCGGTGTTGGAATTGTCTCTACCACAGCAGAAACACTCCAGAAATCTGTAGATGAATGGATTGATAAAGGAAGTATTTCTAAGGAAGAAGGAAAGAAAATCATTGATGACTTTCTCGAAAACGCAGGAAAGGGAAAAGAAGAAGTGGAAAGCAAGGTTAAAGGTTTTGTTGAAAAGACGATGAACTCATTCGATGTTCCCACCCGAGATGAAATGGAACGCTTGAATGCCCGGATTGCCGAACTGGAATCCAAGTTGGCTGCCCAAGCAAAACAACAAAAGAAAGAAGATTAATTATTTATTATTTCACTGTATAAAATCGTATTACGATGGCGACTACCGAATTGTTTAAGAAAGTACTGTACACTGGTGTTGGAGTGATGACAAATGCATCTGACAAAGTGAAGAAATCTATTGAGGAAATTTCTAAAGTGGGTGATGACGCACAAGTAGAAGGAAAAAAAGTGGTTGACACACTTGTTGAAGACATGAACACCCGTCGTGAGGATGTTGGTGCCCGTTTCAAAAAAATTATTGACACTGTATTGGGTCAATTTGATCTTCCTAACAGAACTGAAGCTGAAAAATTGAATGCTCAGATTGCTCAATTGGAAGAAAAGCTAGCTGCTAAGAAAAAGACTACTGTTAGAAAAGTTAAGAAAGTAGTTAAAAAATAATCATACCCATTTACTCATCCTATAGAATTAGAATATATTATGGAAAATATGCTAAAAAAAGCTCTTTATACCGGCGTTGGACTTGTGACCGTCGCTTCTGACAAAGTTCAGGAGACTGTAAAAAATTTAGTTGACAACGGGAAACTTTCTGAAGAGGAAGGCAAAAAAGTTGTGAATGATTTCATGACGGATCTTGACTCTAAGAAAAATGAGTTCGAATCTAGAATCAACAATATCGTGAACAAAATTGTGAATACAGTTGATTTACCTAGTCGTTCTGATTTCTCTACGCTCAAGAATCGCATCAAGGAATTGGAAGCTCAACTAGAGACCAGCGAAACAACAACTTCTGTAAAGAAGGTGGTTAAAAAAGCGGTAGCAAAGAAAACGACTCCGGCTAAGAAATCTGCTGTGAAAGTGAAAGAAGCTGTTGCTGAAAAACTTGCAGTGGCAGAAGAAGTGGTAACTGAGAAGCTTGCAGTAGCTGAAGAAGTGGTTGCCGAAAAAATTGCTCCAGTAAGAAAGGTGATGAAAAAAGTTACTAAGAAGTAATTTTATTGAATTGCTAAAAATTTATATTAGGTAAGGTTTGGTTTAATGATGGGATTGTCTTTCGGGACAATCCCCTTTTTATTGGTTCAACATATAAACAGCATCTAGATAAAGCATAGAGTCTAGGGAAATCCCATTCTTTTTGGCTTTTCCTTCCACATGCCTCAGCCAATTTTGATCATTTTTGATTTCTTGGATTTTTAGTTGGATTTTATTTTCTTCTACTTTCTTTTCATCATAAGAATATTCCTTGCTGAAAACTTGGTTCAAAGCACTATGCCCCCCCCAAGGAAAATGAGCAAGATTTCCTTCTGTTGCCATAAAAACAAACACATCGCTGCTGTCTATCGCAGTACTTAAATTAATATCTCCCATTTTTGTAGGACGGGTGTACTCCTGAGGATACACCGTATTGAAATAATACCAAAATTCCCCTTTTCCGAATACCTTATCAGAGATACCCATATTGAACATTTCCCAGAAAAAACTATCCGCAATACAAACTACTTTGGGTCTATCTTTACCCCCGTTCACTATACTTATATTCGGATATGCCATTTTACGATTTTCGAAAGGAAATAATAAATTCATCGCTTGTTCAATATCATCATCGATTCTCCTTATTTCATCAACATATTCGATATTTGTCCATTTTATTTCCGGAAGATCCCACTCCCCTACCTTTTCTATTCGACGGATGATTGAATCGGCGGCCAACAGCATTCCATAATGGCTCCAGTGTATGCCAGTCTTCGGATATAAAGGATATTCCTTCTTCCCTTTATTTTGCATGAACCAAGCATTGAAATCCAAATAATCCACCCCTTGTTTTCCTAATTCTTGGACATACATCAAATAATTGGTCGAATCACTTCCTGTTCCATATTCGTCTGGAATGAATTCGGGATAAAAAGATGCTTTGCCCGGCGCCAAAACCACTAAAACATGTTTCCCCCTCGCCCATAATGAATCTTGTATATTTTTGAACATCCGGACATTCTGCTCAATTGATTCTATCCCTATGAAATCCTTACCCGTATAGGCTTCTATATAATTTTTCTCAAAAAGATATTCTTCTTTCCCGACCAAAACATTATTCGCCCTTACTTCGCCAAAAAGAGAATATGCCAATTGGTTATCGGAACGGACAAAAATGGGTTTAAAACCAAAACCATGGTTTACATATTCTTCTGCAGATTTTGCATATTCTCCCGAGAACCATTTTTTCCATGAAAATTGAGGAGAAGCTTTTTCTTCGATGGCTCCTTTCAAGGGATTTATTTTTTTTATTCCGACATATTTTTGGATTAAAGGCATCGCAAGAAAACCCCATGCTAATAGGAACAAAAAACCAAGTATGATATGTCTGAATTTTTCTATCAAAATCGAAAATATATAAATGGATTGAAACCTGTGGTAGACAAACTACCCATGCACAAATATAAAAGTACCATTGAAACACCCCACATTAATAGATGAGTCCGCATTTTATAATTTTGAAAAAATATAAGGTCTTGTATTTTCTTTCCAAAAGGCAAAAACAAAAAGAAAGAAAAGAACATAGCTATTATCAATATCGATACAAAACGGGGTTCGTTTAATAAATCTATTTTTACAAAATCGAAGGCGAATAATTTTTGATAATATTGCATGGCCAAACCCATGTCTTCGATTCTAAAAATGACCCATCCTAACACCGAAATAATAAAACAATAGCACCAACTACCTAAAGCACCTATTTTTTTTAATATATCTTTTAGGAAAAGCCTTTCGATTACAAGAAAGAATCCGTGATACATCCCCCATGCTACAAAATTCCAACTGGCACCGTGCCAAAGTCCGGATATTAAAAAAACCAACCACAAATTTCCATACAACCTTATTGGGGAAACCTGATTTCCTCCGAGGGGAATGTAAAGATAATCCCGCATCCATGTACCTAGGGTTATGTGCCACCTCCTCCAAAATTCGGTAATACTTTTTGAGATGTACGGATTATCAAAGTTTTCAGGAAAACGGAACCCCATCATCCGACCCAAACCAATCGCCATATCCGAATAGCCGGAAAAATCAAAATAGATTTGGAAGGTGTAGGCTAAGATGCCTATCCAAGCTGTGGTTGAATCCAATGTCGAAAAGCTTCCCATTCCCATAATTTCATCTGCTTTGGCTCCAAGTACATTTGCGATGAGCACTTTTTTGCCTAAGCCGATACAAAAACGATAAAATCCAAGGAGTCGATCATCCATGGATTCCTTCCTGTTTGTGATTTGCTCGGCAATGCTATTGAAACGGACGATGGGTCCGGCAATGAGTTGGGGGAACATCATGATATAGAGTATATAATCCGTCACCTTATCCAAGGGTTTGCTGACTCCTCTGTATATATCAATAGAATAGGTTAGGGTCTGGAAGGTGTAGAATGAAATTCCAATCGGTAAGGCTACATCGATCCAGCCCACTGGTGCTTGTCCAACGTATTCAAAAAATGAGTTTATGTTTTCTATAAAAAAATTGGCGTATTTGAAATATGCCAGCAATCCCACATTCAAGAGAATGGATAAAACAAGCAGGTCTCTTTTTCTTTTTTCTTCCTTGCTTTTATGCATCATTCCGACCAAATGGAAATCAAGGAATGTGGATGCCATTAGGATGAATATGAATGTTGGAGCCCCCCAACTGTAAAATACAATACTCCCTAAAAGTATTGTAGTATTTTTCAGCCATTTGGGTACTAGGAAATATATTACCAGGAATAATGGTAAAAAATAGAGTAGGAATATGGTGCTACTGAAAACCATGAATGACAAAGGTACTTATAGCCTACTTCATTTATTTAGAAGCTATCTTAAAATATTAAAGAATCGTTATTTCGATGAAAAATATATAATTCGTTTATCTCCAAAAGGGAAAAAGGTAGTATTATTGTGTGATTAATTGATTTTCAAAAACCTATAAAATAATCTCTCTATGAGTAAGTTTGAAGATTGCGTAAAGGAATACCAAGAAGAATTTGACAAATTGGGTGTTAAATATGATGCTGATTTGCTTAAAAAAGTGACCAAAGCTTGTGGTCCTTCTATCTACCTTCCTGATGCTTCTAAAGTTTCTTCTACCGATCCAGAAGAGTTAGCAAGAGTAAGGAACAATTTCTTAATCAAGAAATTAGGTTTAGCTGACAATGATAAATTGGATGCTGGCATCCAAGCAGCTATCGATACTCTAGGTTCTTCTAATCGTAAAAAGTATAGAGCTATGTTCTATTACTTGTTGACGAAGCACTTCAAAAAAGAATCTACATTCAAATAATCAATGTTGTTCTTTGAACAAAGGGCTTCTTCCTAAGTTGGAAGAAGCCCTTTTGTTATTCATCTTCAATGAAAAAAGCCATCCGGGGCTTTCCCCAAATGGCTTAACACTAATGTAAATGCACCATAAAACCTTATAAAATATCTTTATATGAATGCATGTAATTCTAATAGTTTTGAAAAGAATCGCCCGGAACCCCTTCCGGGCGACTCAACACTAATGTAAATGCACCATAAAACCTTATCTTCAATTGTTTGTTCCTTTGTTTTCTTTGTTATTTAGGGATGGCGAACAAAAACATACTTGATTGTTCATAAACACAGCCCTTGGATGCCAATCGCTCTGATTTCCCTTCCTCTTTCACCTTTTTAAGGTTTTTCCTCCACTTGGTATCTTCTTTGACCTCTTTTCTAGAATCGCTTTTGGAGCTAGCTCCTTTCCCTGATTTCCTCTTCGTTCCGTTAGTTATTCCTAATGCAAATCTGTTTTTATAAGCGACAGACATAGTTGGTTTTTTGTAGTTCTTGAGTGTTTCTGATGAATACATTGGTGTAGTAATTTATTAGCTTCTTTCGTTATCGATTAATTATGAAACAAATATAGGGCTGTATTCCTCTGTCTTTTCCTGAAAAAAGGTCAACCGCTTTAATTTGAAGGTGAAAAGCGTTTTTCGGGCTATGAACTATTTCTTGATTTTTAAGCTATCGACGAAATAATTTATTTTTAGCCCCATCAACATAACAATTTAATAATCAGCAACTTAAAAAAACAATATAAAAACAATCTCCTAGTTTTTTATCTTTCCATGCTTGACAAAAACAAGATAAATGGACGACTCTATTGTCGATGAACTGACCTTTCCTTTCGGTGAAATATAAAAATGGGCGTGTAGATAACTCTACACGCCCATTTTGTCGTTTTAGTAATTAGCAACGAGGGTTACCAAGCACTTTTCACCCTAGAAATGAACATATCAGCAGAAACGGGGCTGATGGGAGATATTTTATACACCCCTTCTTTGCCTTTTTTGATTTCCAATTCTTTCTTCTTGGCTCCTGTTATGGCATTGTTGTATGCCGGATTACTGGAAACGGTTTCCAATTCTCCTTTTTTGTATTTGAAATAGTAGTAATGTCCGCCTGTCGCTGGGTTTTTGATATACACATGCATTCCGTCTTCTCCGTTGCTCGGCATACGGAATTCGACATAAGCTTCTACTGTTTTATTCAAACTTACCCCATTGACTTGGGATAATCCTATATTCTTTGTCCTTGATACCAATGACTTGAGGTTCCCATCCCATTTTAATGGTAAATAGCTGAAAAAGAACAAATGTTTTTTCTTGACGGGCAAGGTCACCTTTCCGGTGGACGAATAGTTTTTCACCACTTGGTCATAATCTTTTTTCGAATCGACCAATCCACCTACGATATCCGGTAACATTTTCTCGTATAGGGAATTGAGTTTCATGTCTGCCATTTCGTATGCACTTCCTTGGAAATCTGCCACCATTGCTTTGACTGCTTCTTCCGGTAGTTGATAGGTAATACCTGCCATAGCATCTATTGTCAATTTCTGCGGCACTGATTTCCGAACACCCGTTGAATCCACTTCCGCTTTTTTCATATCCAATTTGGCTTTCCCTACTACAACCGGTTTGAAGAATTTCACGAATTCACCAACATTGAATTGACCTGTTGCATGACACTCTTGTTCTTTATTCTTCACCTCAAAAACGTTTCCTGTGTAGTGCTTCTTGGATGTCAGTTTTATAGAGTCTCCAAAAATAAAGGCATCATCACTTTTATCATATTTGAATACGCCTGTAACATCCATGATTGCCCGATCCTTTCTAGCAAATAGAACTCCCATAATGCTCGGATACGGGTTGCCCATCATCTTATCTATGAATATTCCGGTTTTTAAAGGATCTCCATTAGGGTTCTTAGGTTTGCTATATGAAATGACCAAATCTTTTTTATCTCCTTCACTATCGATAGTAAACCAATTATTTTGGGGAAGTTCCGCATCTAGTTGTGCGTATCCTTTAAAATGTAGGTTTTTGTTTTCAGAACTCAAATTGATTTCTCCTTTGAATTTTGTTTTGACATCTATATAAAAATCATCATCGCCAGAAACAGTACCACTGCCCCGTGTTGCCATATCCTTTTCTGTTCTTTTTCCTTTTCCGATCGGAGTCCCCACAATGTTCGTGAATTCTATTTCTTGCTCTTTATCTCCTATGTTATATTCATAGAATCCGCTTGCATTATAATCCCTACCTCCTTTTATATCTACTGTTGCTCGATTGATTGCGTGATATTTGGTTCTATGGCTTGCCAATATCCTTGCATTGGTTAACGTTCCCATTTTTCCGCCCGCCATAATTTCGACATCTCCCGTTTCGGAATAAATCAAAGCATCTGCAGATTTAATGAAAGGCACACCTCCAATTTTCAAGGTACTCGTTTTGATATCGTACATGGCTGTGGCTCCTTGGAAACGAAGGGAATCCAATTCGGGGGCAAGGAATTCATCCACTTTACCGTCTTTGGCTTTGAAATCAACAGTTTCTTGGTTCATATCCCAAGTAAATTCGTTCATGGATGTTTTATACTTGTTATAAGGCATCGAGGTAACGATACCTTCCGAATTATTTTTGAAGTGTCCTATTCCTTTATCAAAATCTACATTGGCTTTCACGCCTTTGGAATCGAACGCCAATTCGCCGGCAGCATCTTTCGCTTTGATGGATATATTAGACGTATCTGCTGTAAGGGAGTTCGCTCCAAACAAGAAGTCTTGGGAAGTCATGGATGCTTTGTCCCAATCCAAGAGTCCTACTCCCCTTAATCCTCCAGGTGTGAGGATAAGAGTACCTTCCATGGTATGAAGTCCCGATTTATACATCGAGAAAGGAGCTTCTTCCGGTTTCACATACATGGAATCCCTGTAAGGTACCCAATTTACATTTACGTCGATACCTTTTACCTGCGGCAACTCCGGATTCGTGTTTCTCTTTTCTTCCAGATCAAAGCGTTTGGCAGAGCATGTCATTCGATTCGGTTCAAAAGCGATATCTTCAGAATCTATGGATGCTGCGAGGTAACCGATGTTTCCTTTGGCTAAGAAGCCTGCATTACTTAAGGTCACTTCTCCCTTGAAATTACCATGTCCTGCCTGGGTTCTTCTTACATATGTTGGATAACCCGAAGCCGGAGTCTTATGTATGAATCCTAAAGATTTGTCTTCTTCCATAAGGTAGATCGTTTCCTCGAATGGAGCAAAAATATCTGAAGAATACATATTCCCCTTAAACTGGATATCAGAAGGGAGGTAATTATCCAACTTATGAAAACCGAATTTATCCAATTCAAAATAAAAGGAATCCCTTTTATATGCTTTTTCTCTTGTTTCAGCAGCATCATAATAGACATAGGATGGTCCAGAACTAGTAAAAGACGGAAACATTTCTATTTCTTCATTACTTGCTTTATTATTGGGAGCATCTATCAATAATTTTCCGCTAAGATTTTCTATTCTTGAACCAATCGAGTAAGCAAGAGGGTCTCCATTTTCATCTTCTTGCCCCGAATTTTCAAACAAATCAAAATAACGGATAGAATCCATATTGATTTGATAGGCTTCATAATCGAACCTGTTGTTCCGACCAAGGAAAGCACTCATTCCGGCAAAAGTTTTCCCGTTATATTCTAGATTTCTATTTTTCTTTAATAATAATTGGTTGTCTTTGGGTTTGAATGCCACTTTCTGAATTTTGCTCAATTCAACAAATTTCACTGCCCGAATATCTATGGGGTTTTCATTTTTATCATCCAAATAAATGACACCATTGCTCTTTTTGGTTTTAGAAACGATGAGAACATTATCATAATCTGTTTTCTTTACTGCTGCTTTCGCATAATGCCTCAATTTTTCTTGGATGGCCACCATTCCTGTTTCACTATCATATTCTACGAATCCTCGAGAGACCATGGCATAGAGTAAACTCTTAATGGCTTTTTCATTAAAATTCGAATTGATTTTTTTAGCTAGCCCATCCGCATCCACAACATCAGAACCTACTTCACGGGAATAAGCCATCACTGCGGCAATAGGGTTAATAGTAGATATATTCTGCAATTCGTTATATCCTGCTTCATTATAATAATGTAAGGATTCGAATTTGGCAACTTTATCATTTCCTCCAGCTATTCCTGCTATTGTTTTACCAATTATAATGGAGTCAGCTTCCAACTGCCAATCCAAG
>JAHDDR010000136.1 GCA_020629255.1 Saprospiraceae bacterium
TCCATTCATGAATCATCAAAAATTCTAACTAATGAAACAGTTATTTTCTATTTTCTTCCTCGGTTTATTTGCACTAAACATCCAAGCTGAAGGCATTAATTTCTTTGAGGGAACTTGGGATGAAGCCAAGGAACTTGCAGCAGCAGAGGATAAAATCATATTTGTAGATGCTTACACCGCTTGGTGTGGCCCTTGTAAAAGAATGGCTAAAAATGTATTTCCGCAAAAAAATGTAGGCGATTATTACAATGAGAATTTCATTTGCCTTAAAATGGATATGGAGAAAGGCGAAGGACCCAAATTCGCTAGAGAATATAGTGTCCGCTCCTACCCTACCCTCCTTTATATTGATGGAGCCGGGCAGGTGGTGCATAGAGCCGTTGGAGGAAAACAACCTGACGATTTCATCAAATTGGGTGAAATGGTCTCTAGAAAAATGGATAAAAGCATTGACTTAGAGAAGGAATATGAAAACGGGAAAAGAGATCCGAGCTTTATTTACAAATATGTAAAAGCCCTGAACAAAGCTGGAAAACCCAGCCTAAAAATATCCAATGAATACCTGAAGACTCAGGAAGATCTCACCACCGATTTCAATACTAAATTTATTTTCGAAGCGACAACGGTCGCCGATTCTCGTATTTTTAATATGATGATTGATCAAAAGAAAAAAATCATCAAAATGTATGGACAGGAAAAATTCGATGATAAAATTATTGCCGTCACCAACGCCACTATCGACAAAGCCATCGAATATGAAAGTACAAGCCTTTTAGATGAAGCTAAAAATAAAGTGGCACATCATTCGAGTAAGGAAAGAATAAAATTATTCAACCTTAGAGCCGATAAAAAATACCATCTCCTAACTGGTGATGTTAAAAATTATTTGAAATCCGCGGATAAATTCATTAAGGAAATGGCAGGGAAAGATGCCGAGCACCTGATCCACATGGCGGCAGAAGTAAAGAAATATTTATCGACGGAGAAAAAGGCATTGTCCAAAGCAGAAGAATGGGCGGGCAAAGCTTACAAATTGGATAAAAAAGCAAAACATGCTCTTTTATTGACCGAGTTATTATACATCAATGAAAAGCCGGAAAAAGCCATGAAGGTTGCCAAAGAAGGCTCCGAGTTGGCGGTAAAAGAAAAATTAAACCCTGCACAGTTCAAACAATGGATCTCAAAAATCGAATTGAGATTGAATCAATAATTTTATTTTTCAACATTCATCATTGAAATCATTACAATGAAAAAAATCACATTATTTATTGCTGCCCTTTTTATTTCGGGAGCAATTATTGCACAGGATGGAATCCAATTCGTAAAAGATAAATCTTGGAACGATATTCTTTCTATGGCAAAAGAGTCAGAGAAATTAATTTTTGTGGATGCATACACGACGTGGTGCGGTCCTTGTAAAAAAATGTCTAAAGAAATTTTTCCACAAAAAGAAGTAGGCAATTATTACAATGATCAATTCATCAATGTAAAGATGGATATGGAAAAAGGGGAAGGATTAAACCTTGCACAAGAATATAATGTTAGAGCCTACCCGACTCTTTTATTTATTAATGCGGAAGGCGTTTTAGTACATCGGATCGCTGGTTACATGGTCGCTGAAGAATTCATAGCATTAGGTCGTCAAGCCAATAATCCGGAAATGACTTTATCTGCTATGGATAAAAAATATGAAGACGGCGAACGTGATGCTGATTTTCTTTATTCCTACACAGAGGCTCGTTACAATGCTGCGGATGGAAGCCATGCTAAAATTGCGGATGAATATTTAAAAACCCAAAAAGATTGGAATTCGGAAAAAAACATGGAATTCATGTTCCAATATATTAATGATCCGAAGTCGAAGGCTTTTATGCACATCATCAAAAACAGAAAAGAATTTTCTAAAGTTTTTGGCGACAGAATGGTCACTCAAAAAATACAGAATTTAATTTACAATCAGATTTATTATAGTGATCCAAAACCGACGATGGATCAAGTTGAAAAAATCTATCAAAAATATTATCCGGAAAAAGCAGATCTTTTATTTGCGAATTATAAAATGAGTTATCATCGCCAATTAGGTGATCGTGAAGGATATGCCAAAGCGGCTATCGATCGTTTTGATAATATTCCTTGTGATGATTATTCAGAATATAATGAAGCGGCTTGGACTTTTTATGAAGTCATCAAAGATGAGGATCAATTGAAAAAAGCCTTGGGCTGGGCTAAGAAATCGGTAAAACTAGCACCTCGCTATGAGAATACAGATACCGTTGCTCACCTCTACTACAAGCTAGGTAAAAAAGGAAAAGCAAAAAAAGCGGCGAAAAAAGCTATCAAACTAGCAAAAGCTAAAGATGAGGATTATGGCATCACTCAAGAATTGCTAGATAAAATAAATAAGAAATAATTTATTTTTTATTTTATTTTTGAAAGGGCGACGGGCTATCCGTTGCCCTTTCATTTTAAAACCATGTACCTTGCGTTATTATTTACATTTAGCATACAAAGGAACCAATTATAGTGGATGGCAAAGACAAAAAAATGCTTTGACCATACAGCAGATCGTTGAAGAAAAAATAGGCGAAATATTAAAAGAAAAAACAATAGTCATCGGTTGTGGCAGAACGGATGCGGGGGTACATGCATCACAATATATTTTGCACTTTGACACAAAAAAAGAAATATCCCATAATTTCATTTTCGACTTAAACCATAAATTACCTACCGACATTAGAGTACATGATATTCAATTGATTAGGGGCAATTCTCATGCACAGTTTGATGCCACTGAAAGGCAATACGATTATTTTTTCCACGCAGGAACTACTCCTATCCTAAAACCATTTTCTGCTTTTTTTTATGCCGAAAAAATCGATTTAGAAAAAATGGAACAGGCGACAAAGCTCCTAGAAAAATATTCTGATTTTGAGTATTTCTGCAAAACGCCACACAAGCACAACCACACCCTTTGCAACATTAAATCATGTACTATTCATTTTTCGGAAAAAGAAAATCAATTTCATTTCCAAATCATTGCCAATAGATTTTTGAGAGGCATGATTCGCATACTTGTTTCAAGAATAAAAAATATTGGAACAGGTAGATTAACTCTAGAAGAATTCGAAGCCTTTCTACAACTGAAACAAAAACCAAAATTCATGAATTTTGCTCCACCCGAAGGATTATTCCTTTCTAGGATAAAATATGATTTCATTGATTTTGAACCAAAAGAAAATACAACGTTATTCTTCGATGATAAAATTAATTTTTCTTAAAAATCACTTCCGTTGATCCATTTCCATATCGAGGATGAAACTCATTT
This sequence comes from Saprospiraceae bacterium, assembly GCA_020629255.1. Lineage (GTDB taxonomy): Bacteria > Bacteroidota > Bacteroidia > Chitinophagales > Saprospiraceae > JAHDCE01. The sequence goes on from JAHDDR010000136.1 coordinate 3,326, forward strand.
TTAAATGTTTCCACTTCCGGCATCCGAATTAATATCGAAGCAATTTCATCTCTTAATTTTCCTTTCCCGACACCATGAATTAAAAATACTTTTTCTACACCCAACCGAATCGCTTCTGCCATATATTTTTGAAAAGCACCCAGTTGCAAACGCAAAATTTCTCCATTATTCATTTTAGAAAAATCGGTTACTAATTTTTCAATATGAAAATCTTTTTCCAAAGGAAAATCTGCAAATTTCTTTACATCCGTATTATCCCATTTTTTATATAAAGATACGGGCTTGCTTTTATGCATCGGAGCGGCATTCTTTTTGGTATAAGAACGAAGGGATTCTTTTTTTTCTTTAATTTCGTAGGCATCAAACAATTTATACACATATGCCATTCGATCCAACAAAGGCGCTGTTCTAAATCGCTGAAAAAATTGTTTGGGTTTTAATTTAAATTCTTTTTTCACCCAATCACTCATCCCTTCTGTACTCACTTGGCGTGTACTAATAACAATGGTTGGATTATCACTTAAATAATCCGCTTGCATTTCCATTAACTTATAAACACTAGAAACATCGACTTTTCCATTTATTTTTTTCAAGGAATCTTTTTTTAATTGAATTTCCCATTCGTATAAGGCTTCATAAGGCGTCGCATTAATCAAATAAACCGAATACCGTTGAGTACTACCATCATCTCTTTTTACCGCCTCGAAAGCCATCAAGATCCCTTCTCCTCTTAAAAGCTCATATTGCCTTTCGGGCAAGGGAATTTTCTGAACGGGCTTAGGACTTTTCCCAGGCACTACTTTTCCTTTTACCGAACTTCCCTCCAACTTCACATCTACCCGTTCCAAGTGTTCTTCAAATGCTGGTATTTCTATTCCTCCGTCCAATTCTACGATAAACATACCGTCGTCCATCCGATCTACAATCTTTCCTTCAGCGCCCGTATGTACAAAACGTACTCTATTTCCTAAACCCAACAACATAATCAAATTTATTTTTTCATTTTTCTCTTCCCATAGCCTCTAAACAACAACGGAATCCATCCCAAAATCGGAATATAATAAAAAATCGTAATCGGATTTTTTATTAAAAATAATAACGGTGCAAACCACCCAAAGTTCATTTTTATGGGAACTCCTTTTTCTTTATATCGTTTCCATTGCCTTTCGAATTCTTCAAACAAAAGAGGCCAAGCAAAAGGAAACATAAAAGGAAAATATTTTCTATTTTTCCAAACTCCGGAATAAAGCTCTTTTCTACGATAAGCTTTCTTGCCATATTTTACCACATAACCATCCAAATCTTCTTGCATGGATTGTTGAACTTTTTCTGCAATGGCATGAATTTCTTCTTGGCTCAATTCATTATACGGTTGGCCCGTCAATTCATCATACTTAATTCTTCTACATCTGACATAAATTAATTTAGATGGAAAAGAAAAATAAAACAACCAAGGAAAAAATAATAAAAAAGGAGTCAACACACCCATTGGAAAAAACGGAACGCCTATTTTTTTTGTCAAATTATTTATTCCATCAAAACTATAAGTATAAGGGTTCAAGTATTCGCCATTAATGGTAACAAAAGGAACCACATCCGTTTTATATTTCAAAGACATCCGAACAAAAGAAGTGGCAAATCGGGTCATCTCATATTTCCGGTTGAAACCCTTGCCTATTCCGGGTACACCTTCCGGAAAAACCAAAATATTCGCAGAAGGATACTGCATCATCGTTTCGAAATTGAGATACGTCGCATCGACACCACCACATTTTTTCCAAAAATAAGGAATCATAAAAGGTTGCAACAATCGTGTTTGGGACAACATCGGTGCAACTAAGGGACGGGGAACATCTTCCATCATATAACCTTTCTCCCTCAAAGTCATGGATAAGAAAATAATCCCATCCCAGGGAAAAGACATACCGGAATGATTACTGGTTACAATAACAGGAGCATCCGGATTATTCCGAGATAAGATATCTTCATCAAAGCCAATTTTTTCGGCTCGGAAAAAAATATCTATCAAAATATGGAGAGCATGGGAAATTAGGGCTTGGCAATACTCGGTATCGAAATGCTCGTCATAAATCTTCTTGTTAGATTCTAACCTTTCTCCTATTTGCTCATCTGTTAATTGAGCCATGTTTCTCCATATTGGTTTTTCATCCTACAAAAATACGTATAGCCCCTTGCTAAACCAAAGAACTCACGAAATACAATTATATTGCCGTTTCATTTGACTCGGGAGACATGAAAATCCTAATAATAAGGTTCAGTTCTATTGGAGACATTGTTCTCACCACACCGGTTATCCGTTGCTTGAAAAATCAATCGGGAGCAGAAATTCATTTTCTGACCAAAATCCAATACCGTTCTATTATCGAACACAACCCGTATATCACTCGCTGTTGGTTCATCGAGAAAAACATCCAAGGAGTCATTCCCCAATTAAAAAAAGAAAAATTTGATGCCATTGTCGATTTACATAAAAATTTAAGGTCATTCGCCTTACGGCGGAAATTATCTTGCCCCGCTTATGATTTTGACAAACTGAACCTTCAGAAATGGCTGATGGTCAACTGGAAAATCGACCGATTGCCCCACAGGCATATCGTCCATCGGTATATGGAATCCGTACGCCATTGGAATGTCCATTACGACAATAAAGGATTGGATTATTTTATTCCTAGTGATGCCCGAAAAAAAACGGTGGATTTCCTGAACTATCACCAACTCCAAGAAAAGGGCTATCATGTATTTGTTTTGGGTGCGGCACACAACACCAAAAAACCCCATTACGAGTTGATTTATCATTGTATAGAAAATAGCCATCTGCCGATGGTTCTTATCGGGGGAAAAGAAGAAATGGAACAAGGAAAAAAATTATCTGCTGCTTCCCAAAATGCCTTCGATGCCTGTGGCCAATTCGACATCAATGGCTCTGCGGCATTAATTGACAAAGCTCAAAAAGTCATCACTCCGGATACCGGAATGATGCACATTGCAGCTGCCCTAGATAAAAATATCATATCTATTTGGGGCAATACCATTCCCGAATTTGGGATGTACCCTTTTTTGCCTTCCACCTCCAATGCTACATCCGTAATTGTGGAAAACAAAGCACTAAAATGCAGACCTTGTTCCAAACTGGGTTCCCCCCAATGTCCTCAAAAACACCACGATTGTATAAAAGGTATTTCTTATATGAACCTTATTCAACTCATTAATGACAAATAAAATGTGCTTTTAGCTTGTAAATTTTATCTAAAAGATTAATTTAGCTAAAGAAAACACCAAACATTCCCAAAGCCATTCCGAATTTGATTCCTTGAAGCAACAATTAATTATTACTTTTGGTGCATCAAAACATGCTATAACTATGTCCAACATCAAAACCATTCTTCTATTTGCTGTTACTCTATTCATATCGAGTAGCATTACTGCGCAGGATATTCACTTCACGCAGTTCAATCTGGCTCCTCTTCATCTGAACCCAGCTCTCACGGGGCAATTCGAGGGTACATTTAGAATTGGCGGTCTTTATCGTGAACAAGAAAACTCTGTTATTACGGATCGGAATAACTTTAAAACACCTTCCATCTATATTGATGCTCCAGTTTTCCGTGGTTTCGGAAAAAATGATTGGATTGGTTTAGGTGCCAACCTAATTAATGATAAGGTCGGAACCGCATCTTATAACAATACTGTTTTCATGGCAGGATTATCTTATCACATTGCTTTGGGGAGTAAAAGCAATACCATCATTTCCATTGGTGGACAAGGAGGGATGATTCAAAAACGAATCGACCTTTCAGATCCTAATGTGAAATTCCATGATGAAATCGTTAATAATACCGGACATGGCACTAGCCAGGATTTAGGACGTATCAACGATGATAAAATTTCTTATGGAGATTACAATGCCGGTATTTCTATTCGCTCTGCCCTTAATAAAAGTATGAATTTCAATATCGGATTTTCAATGCGTCATCTGGGCAAACCTAAATATACCGTTTATACAGATGCCGGTGCTGCAACGGTAGAAGATCAAGATCTTCTTTTGGAACCTCGTGTTATGATAGGGCATGGAGAATTCAATATAGACTTAAGTCCTAAATGGGTATTTTCTCCCTCTTTTCTATACATGGGAGCAGCCGGTACCAACACAGATCAAATGGGTATCCAAGCTATGGCAGGTCGTCATTTCAATCCGGAAAAAGACATTACTTTCCGTTTCGGTGCCGGTTACCGTTTAAGTGATGCCGTTGAAGCATTAATAGGTTTTGATTTCAAAGGTCTTCGAATTGGAGCAGCTTATGATATTACTGTTTCAGAAAGAGCGACAGCCAACATCAACCAAGGAGCTTTCGAAATTGCAGCATCTTATATCGCCAAAATCAGAAAAGCACCTGTTGTCAAGCCAGTTATCTTCTGCCCCAGATTCTAATAAATAGAAAACCATTCGTCAATCAAAACATAAAATCAAGCTTACGATGAAGAAATTTTTTGCCTTTATCGCTTTACTTATAGGGGTTGTTGCATTTGTAAATGCCCAACCTTTGCGAGAATTGAGAACAGATCAAAAGCTTCAGATAGCTGAAGAACAAATGGCTTTTGGTGATTATTATAATGCTTTGGAATGGTACAACAAAGTCTTGGAAGACGATCCCAAAGATATTAATGTCATTCATAAAATTGCCGAACTACAGTTCAAGTTAAGGGACTTGAAAGAAGCCCAGAAGTGGTACGGAAAAGTGGTGAAAAAAGATAAAGATAGGAAATTCGCTGATGCACAATTCATCTATGGTAGAATCCTTAAAATGAATGGAAACCTAGATGAAGCCCAAGCTGCTTTCGAACAATTCGGTTCGGATTCCAGTAATGATGACTTGAAAGCATTAGCCAAAACAGAGATCGAAGGAATCGCTTTGGCGAAACAACTTTCTGAGGATGAAAATATCGCTGTTACCGATGCAGGTAACAATATCAACTCTCCTTATACTGATTTCTCTCCGATTTACGTGGGTAATGGTGAAATGTATTATGGTGCGATGGTATCGGAAGAAGTAGTCGTTTTGGATGGTAAACAAAAAGATTATTTTGCTAAAATCTATAAAGCCTCTAAAAATAATGATGGTTTCACCAAAGGAGCCGCCATCGAACAATCTATTAATCGGCCCGGAGCCCACACTGGAAATGTTACTATTTCTCCAGATGGACAAAGAATCTATTTTACAAGAACAGAATTCTCTTCCAACCAATTAACTTCAAGTACCTTATTTGTTGCTGAAAAGCAAGGATCAGAATGGGGCGCTGCACTCCCTGTAGAAGGCTTAGGTGAAGACATTATCAAGCATCCTGCCGTGGGTACATTATTCGGAGACGAAGTTTTGTTCTTCTCTGCCAGTAAACCGGGAGGGTTCGGCGGTTCTGATATTTATTACGCTAAAATAGAAGGAAAATCTGTGGCTAGCCCTGTTCTTCTAGGTTCAGCCATCAACACCTTAGGGGAAGAATCCACTCCTTTCTATAAAGATGGGACGTTATATTTCAGTTCTACAGGTCACCCAAGCATTGGTGGTGCAGATGTTTTCCAATCCACATGGAATGGTAGCGATTGGAGCAAACCTCAAAACATGGGTAAAGCTATCAATTCTTCTTATGATGATATTTATTTCTCTTTGGATGAATCCGGTACAGAAGGCTTCGTTGTTTCTAACCGACCCAGCAGCCGTTCCCTAAAAAGCGAAACTTGTTGTGATGATATTTACACCGTATCTATAAAGGAAGTCATTTTGGATCTCGAAGCATTAGCATTCAAATCTGCTGGAGAAGAATTGACCGGTGTTACCGTTCAACTGGTAGAAATGTTGGATGGTAAAGAAGGAAATACCGAATCAGATACAAACAAAGATGGGAACAAATTTAATTTTGGATTGGCCAATAATATGGCTTATAAATTAATCGCTTCCAAAGATGGATACAAGGATGCTGTAGTTGAGTTCAATACGGTTGGGCTGGCAGAAAGCCAAACCATTACCAAAAACCTGAACTTGCCCCCTATTCCTGTAGAGCCTGAATTCGTAACCATAGAAGAAACAATATATGATACCATCAAAAGCCAAACGCCTATCCGTTTGAATAACATTCTTTACGACTATGACAAGTCGAATATTCGAGCAGATGCAGAATCTGACTTGAATATGTTATTAAGCTATTTGAATTCTTACCCGGATATGGTGATAGAACTTTCTTCCCATACCGATTCCCGAGGTTCTGAAAGTTACAACCAAAGGTTGTCCCAAAAAAGAGCCGAATCTGCTAAAGCATGGTTAGTTGGGAAAGGCATTACCCATAATAGAATCAGAGCGGTAGGTTATGGAGAGACTGTACCTGTTGCATCCAATGAGTTTGGTGATGGTGCTGATAATCCCGAAGGGCGTCAGTTAAATCGTCGTACAGAATTTAAGATTGTGAGTGGTCCTACTTACATCACTTCTCAAAGAGTTGAGAAAAGAGTTATAAAAAAGCAAGTTCCTAAAAAGTAAAACTGGAACATTGAGCATTCCTAAGAATTACCCAACTAGCAGTGTTGTATTGTATTCTATAGGAATAAAACGAAAACCATAAGAGGCAGCCATTTTATCTTTTTAAAATGGCTGCTATTTTTTAACCAAAGCTATTTGAACCCTTTGAAATATAAAAAATGAACTTTTTAGGCCTAAATAGGGTTAAATACTTAAGTTTAGTGCCTAAAATTCTCTTTTCTGGGAAAAAAGATAGAAATTGTAGTGCTTTTCGAAGGGGAAAACATATAACATACTAAAGGCTGGTTACAAAATCGCGAGAGAAATGGATGATTTAAAATTCATTTTCAAAGGACGCTTGGACTTTGGAAGTAAAAGAAGTTTTGACAACGTTCTTAACATGTATGAATGGAAGGTTGTCAATCATTACAAAAAGGACGTTCAGCTATTGGCTGAAGAAATTTTTGACGAGGAACAGTATTGTCTCAGTTTCCCTCGCAGCTATGTATTGCATGGCACACAAAAGAATTTCACAGCCAATTACCATTTATTGGAATACCTTTCTGAGTTTGCTCTTTGGGGACAACTCGAAATGTGGATGATCGAAAATCGCGAGGTAAAAGAATATCACCTTGTAGAACCTACTGGCGATCGTGTTGTTATCAATCAATATACAAAAGGAAAAAATCTCTCTTTCCGAGAAGGAAAGAGCGAAGAAGCAATGGCCGCCTTGGATATAGCCATCCAAAAATATGAAAAGCACGCCCAAGCTTACGAACGAAGAGCCTATATCAGTACCATGCTGAAAAAATACCATGACGCTATTCGGGATTACACCAAAAGTATAAAAATCTATGCCGGTGCTCCGGATCCTTACTATGGTCGGGCGATTGTACACAAAATAGAAAACAACTTCGATAAAGCTGCCGAAGATTTTGATACATCCATCAAAAGATCCATTCCTTTACAACCCATTCATTGGAAATCAAGAAGGAGAAAAGCAGAATGTTTGATGGAAATTAATCAATTCGAAGATGCAGCCAAAGAATTGAAGTTTTTCAATATCCGTAAACACAAAGAAGACGATCCTAATTTCAAATACAAAAAGAAAGCTCTATTTGATTATGGAATCTGTTTGTATGAATTGGGGCAATTCAAAGATGCCGCCCAAAAATTCAATGAATCTTTAGAAATTACTGAGGGCAAAGATGCCCCTATCGATGAAGAATTATTGTATAGAAGAGGACTTGCCCGCCATAAAGCAGGTTTGCCGGATTTTGAAAAAGACCTTAAAAAAGCGGCAAAGGCAGGAATCAAAAAGGCTGCCGAGGCATTGGAAGAAGCAAATGCCTAATCAAATACTCAGCTACTAGACTATCAAATTAAATGGCCGAAAAAAAGGATAACCAACAATTCATTTTTGGACTGGTTCTCAATCGTTATGTCCTTATGTTGTTGGCTTTGGTTATTATTTGTCTTATCGTCTGGTATTTCAGTGATATTGTTACTTATGTCCTTTTGGCTTGGGTTTTCTCGATGACCGGTAAGCCTCTAAATGGGTTATTCCGAAAAATAAAATTAGGGAAATTCCAATTTGGTCCCTCCCTCAGTGCCGGTCTAACCATTCTCTGCTTTTTTATTGGGGTCGTCTTGTTCATTTCGATTTTTGTTCCCTTGTTTGTAAAACAAGCACAAAATCTAGCCGAAGTAGACTATTATGCCATCGCCAAAGCGCTAGAAGAACCCTTGAACCACATCAATAATTTGGCGGAAGATTACAATTTGAAAATTGGTGATCGAACCCCCACACAACAAGTAGAAGACACCTTAAAAAACTATTTCAACCCAGCATTGATAACCAATTGGTTGGGTTCTATTGTGGGATTGGCCGGAAATGTAATCATTGCTATTTTTTCCATTACATTCATTACCTTTTTCTTTCTCAAAGAATCCCAATTATTTACCCAAACACTACAAAACCTCACTCCTCGTTGGGCGGATGATAAAATTTCCCATGTAGTGAGTGATTCATCAAAAATGCTGACCCGTTATTTCAGTGGTATCATTATACAAGTATTCATCATTTCTTTGGGCATCTTTATTGGATTATCCATTATTGGTGTGCCCAATGCCTTATTGATTGCCTTCCTAGCAGCCCTTTTCAATGTTGTTCCATATATAGGTCCCATCATTGGTGCTACCATCGGTTTATTCCTCACGATAACTTCTAGTTTGGATTTGGATTTCTATTCCGAAATGCTACCGCTTCTTGGGAAAGTCGCCATCGTTTTTGCCATCATGCAAATGGTGGATAACTTCATACTCCAACCCTTCATTTTCTCTAACCGGGTCTATGCCCACCCCTTAGAAATTTTCATCATTGTCCTCGTCGGAGCCAAAGTAGGTGGTGTTTTAGGAATGGTTATTGCCATTCCATTCTATACCGTATTTAGAATTATTGCTAAGAATTTCCTTAGTGAATTCGACATCATAAAAAATATGACCCGGAGTCTTGACAGAGACCCCTCTTAACCCTATATTCTATTGGATTCATTTTGATTTTGAAACAACATGGGCATGAAAAGAGCATTCATTATTTCTTTATCCTTTCTACTTACCACGCTATTTGCATGCAGTACCCATTACGAATTGGCCTTCGAAAATAAAACCGTTTGCCTTTATGAGTACCAAGGAGGGTTCAATCCGATTCCCGCCCCCCCCATGATTTCTCCGGATGCCACTCCTGAAGAACGGAAAGAAATAGAAGACAAATACAAGGAAGTTATTCATAAACAATATCCCAACCTTAAATCAGGAGGAGCAAAAGATAAATATATTTCTATCCATGAACGTTATGATTATATCATTCATGAAGATGGGAAATATCATCCATCCATTAAATGGG
>JAHDDR010000137.1 GCA_020629255.1 Saprospiraceae bacterium
CCATCGTTTGTAATATCGGTCACTTCGATAACGAAATCGATATGGCTTGGTTGAATAACACATATGGTTCTACTAAAGTAGAAATCAAACCACAAGTAGATAAGTATACTATAGACGGAACCGACATCATCGTTTTGGCCGAAGGTCGTTTGGTGAACTTGGGCTGTGCTACGGGGCATCCATCATTTGTAATGTCGAACTCTTTCACGAACCAAACATTGGCTCAGCTGGAATTGTGGGCAAATACAGATAAATACAGCAATGAGGTGTATATGTTGCCCAAGCATTTGGATGAGGAAGTTGCTCGTCTCCACTTAGCAAAAATTGGTGTTGAATTGGAAGAATTGTCTAAAGACCAAGCCGATTATATCGGTGTGGATGTGAAAGGACCATTCAAACCAGAATATTATAGATATTAATCATTCTTTTGAATGAATGAGAAAATAACGAGGCTGCCTAATTTTTTAGGCAGCCTCTTGTTTTTTAATTGACAGTGCTTAACTGTTAAATCCAAACAGCTTCTAAAAAGGCAATCCTGTTTTTTTATGGTATTCATAAAGGGATCGTCAGAACTATGCATTAGATTTGTTCCTTATCTAGATTGGACTATATTCAAATGTTTTAAGCCTTTTTACCCAACCAAATTCAATTTGATTTGTCCTACTTCTAAACCAACAACAATATCATGACGACAAAGCGAATCGTTGCCACCATTATTACTATAATTGTTGCATTTTTAATTTTGAGTTTATCTTTTATGATATTCTTAAATGTAGGCGCTATTGCCAATGCACCCGATGACCCCACTATTGAGGAACCAAAGAAAAGAACAACCTCATCCAGTCCTTCAATAAATGGAACAACACCAGTGAAAAGTGTTCGGATAAAACCGATTCAGAATAAGAACATCAAATCCGGTTTTTCGGTACAAGGCCGTTTGAGAGCATATGATAAAACAGATCTAGTCGCTGAAATTCCCGGTTTAATGAAACCTCTAAACAAACGGTTTAAAATTGGCAGCCGATACCAAAAAGACGAAATCATTTTTGAAGTAGACGATGCCGAAGCACGACTCAACCTGAAAGCACAAAAAGCACAACTCCAAACCGCCATTACCCAAATGATGCCCGACCTCAAAATCGATATGCCGGCGAGTTATACCCAATGGAAAAACTATTTGGATCGCTTTGACGTGAACCGCAGCCTTTCTCCTTTCCCCAAACCCTTATCCGACCAAGAAGAATATTATGTTGCCCTTAAAAACCTACATAGCCAATACTACAACATAAAAAGTGCCGCCACTCGCTTGGGCAAATATCAGGTGAAGGCTCCTTTTGATGGTATCATCACAAATGTGCAAGTGGGTGAAAGTGGTTATCTGAGAGCCGGTATTCCTTTAGGCACCATTATGAATACATCCGAATATGAATTAGAAGCCGCTGTTCCCATCGCTGATTTGAAATTTGTTAAAAAGGGCGGAACGGTAAAAGTCGTTTCTGATGATACGGGAAAATCGTGGACAGGAAGGGTCGTTCGAATTGGAGATTTAATAGATGCCGCCACCCAGACGGCTACGGTTTATATTAGTTTGAAAGGTTCCGGTTTGCGGGAAGGACAATATTTGAGAGCCATCATCAATTCGAATTCCATTAATCAAGCTTCCGAAATTCCTCGGGAATTGATTTTGGATCGGGATCAGGTTTTCATCCTCAAAGATTCTATCTTATCCTTGATTCCCATCCAAATGATAAAAATTGAAGGAGACAATGCGATCGTAAAAGGAATACCTGAAAATGCACAATTGGTCTTGGAAAAAATCTCTATTTCTGCTGAAGGGCAAAAAGTAAACATCCAACAATAATCCTAAATTGAGGTAAGAATATGAAAGGTATCATTACATATTTCATCAAGTATCCAATAGCAGGAAATCTTTTGATGTTTACCCTTTTGGTCGGAGGCGTATTTGGTGCTTCGATGATGAAGTCGACCTTCTTTCCAGAAACACCCGACGATACTATACAAATTCAAGCGGCATATCCCGGTGCATCACCCGAAGAAATCGAAGAAGGTATTGTTCTTAAAATCGAAGAAAAATTAAAAGGGCAAGAAGGCGTTGAAAAAATTACATCTAGCTCGCAAGAAAATGTGGGGACTGTTTTTATAAAAGTGCTTCGTGGTTATGATGCCAATGATGTGATCCAAGATGTACGGAACAGTGTGGATGCCATTAGTTCTTTTCCTTCGGGCATGGAACCCGCCACCGTTTTTGTGGCAGAAAGTACAGATTTTGCCATTGCCTACGGTTTGAGTGGCAACGTGGATTTGAAAACACTAAAAGCCGAAGCCCGAAAAATTGAAGATGAATTACGGGCAACCGCCGATATTTCCAATATTACAATTGGTGGTTTTCCGGACGAGGAAATAGAAATTGCCTTTAAAGAAGATGCCCTTCGTAAATATAAAATGACTTTTTCCGAAGCAGCATTAGCCGTAAGGAATTCTAATTTAATTACAACCGGAGGAACGATAAAAGGAGTCCAAGAAGAAATCCTGATTCGAGCAGAGAATAAAAAATATTCCGCCGATGAACTTCGGGATATTGTTCTCCGTGCTTCAGGAAATGGAAGTGTGATCCGCTTGGCGGATGTCGCCACCATTCGGGATAAATGGTCGGATAATCCGAATCGAGAATATATTGATGGGGAGAAGGCGGTCATCATTAATGTTTTTCATACCAAAGCGGAAGACGTTCTTACTATTTGTAATAATGTAAAAGATTATTTTAAAGAATATTCGAAGCAACCCGATAATACTTTCAAGACCACAAAGCTTCGGGACAGTTCGATTTCGTTAAATCAACGTATAGGATTATTGGTGAATAATGGATTGGTCGGTTTTTTTATTGTCATGATTTTATTGGCGATGTTTTTAAATTGGAGACTCGCCTTTTGGGTCGCCATCGCCATTCCGATTTCTTTTGCCGGGATGTTTATTTTTGCACCGATCGTCGGGCAAACCATTAATATCATTTCTTTATTCGGAATGATATTGGTTATAGGTATTTTAGTGGATGATGGAATTGTCATTTCCGAAAACATATATCAGTTATATGAAAAAGGAATGGATCGAACACAAGCGGCAATTGAGGGAACCATGAGTGTACTTCCCGCAGTAACCGCAGCCATCATTACCACAATGATTGCTTTTAGTTGTTTCTTTTTCTTGGATGGGAATGTGGGTAGTTTTTTTAAATCCTTATCCGTTATTGTTATTTTTTCTCTTTTATTTTCTTTAGTTGAAGGTGCACTGATTTTGCCCGCCCACGTTTCCCATTCGAAGGCTTTGCAGAAGGGTCTTAAAAAAAATATCGTATCCAGAGCCTTGGATGGTTTCATGTTATTTATCCGGGATAAAATTTATGCTCCCATTTTAAAATTAACCATCCTTAATTTTTTCACATCCCTTTCAATGTTGCTCATTTTAATTGCAGCACTTGTACTGTCAGTTGCTGCCTTTCAAAGCGGATATGTAAAAGGAACATTTTTTCCTCAAATTCCTTTCGATGCCGTAACCGCGACTTTAAAAATGCCGGCGGGTACAGCAGAGACCATTACTGTAGGACACTTAAAAACAATAGAAGAAGCGGCATGGGAAGTGAATAAAGAATTATCCGAAAAATTATATAATAATGAGTACGATTTAGTCCAGTCCGTTCAAAAAACCGTAGGGCCAACGACCTACGATGGGAATTTAAAAATAAATTTGGTGGATGCGGAACGAAGGGGCGATCAAATTTCTGAACGGGAAATTTCTCAAAAAATAAAAAAGATTGTGGGTGAAATTCCGAATGCTGAAATTTTTTCTATGCAAAATGTTTCCGTTTTTGGAGTACCCATTGATGTTTCTTTGCTGGGTGCGGATAAAGAAGAATTAAACCAAGCAGTAGAAGAATTAAAATCAGAAATAAAAAAAGATCCCGATTTTAAAGATGTAGAAGACGACAACCAGGAAGGATTAAAAGAAGTGAACATCGAGCTCAATGAAAAAGCAAAATTTTTAGGCTTGAATTTAAATGATGTTGTCGGGCAAGTTCGTCAAGGATTTTTCGGTAATGAAGTGCAACGGTTACAACGAGGAAGAGACGAGGTAAAAGTTTGGGTTCGTTATGAAAATAATGATCGATCTAGTTTATCAAAATTAGAAGACATGCGGGTTCGTTTTGCGGATGGAAAAGAATTTACCCTTTCCGATATCGCTACTTTTTCTATTGAACGGGGCACCGTTAATATTCGGCATTTAAATGGAAAAAGAGTTATTCGAGTTACCTCGGATGTTTCAGGAGATAACGTAAGTGTTTCGGAAGCGAATGAAAAAGTAAATGGCAAAATGCTTCCTGCTATCCTAAAAAAATATCCTGGGGTTTCTGTCGATTATGGTGGACAAAAAGAAGAACAATTAAAAATGCAAAAATCAGTCAATAATGTTATGCCCATTATTTTCTTTTTAATGTTTTTATGTATTGCTGTTGTTTTCCGATCGGTTAGTCAGTCGGCTACCGTATTTTTATTAATTCCTTTTTCCTTTGCGGGCGTCATCGCCGGGCATTATATTATGGGTAAGCCCATTAGTATTTTGTCGGGGCTGGGAATTATTGCATTAATTGGGATATTGGTCAACGATGCCCTTGTATATATTGCCAAATATAATGATTTAATTACGGAAGGAAAACCACAACCAGAAGCAACCTACGAAGCAAGCATCAGTCGTTTCAGACCTATCGTACTAACGTCTATTACAACAGTTGCGGGATTATTGCCCTTGCTTTTTGAAAAAAGCACACAAGCACAATTTTTAATTCCAATGGCAATTTCTGTAGCTTTCGGATTAATGATTATTACCGTAATTATTTTATTATTACTCCCTGCATTGCTTGTGATGTTGAACCGAATTAAATGGGTAATAGCTTGGGGATTGAATGTCGCCTTTGGACAAGAAGCTCCAAGCTACAATGCTGTCGAGCCGCATTACACTGGTAAACGCCATTGGATTTTCGGGCTATTTTCTGCCTTATTTGGCATATTGATATTATTGATGATTTATCGATCCAAGTTCGGATAAATATAAAAAAATTAAACATGAATAAAATTCATCCATCTATTTTAAAATGGAATTTATTTTTATTGATTTTTCTTTTTGCTGCACCTTCTAATGCACAAAACAGAAAAATATCTTTATCCGAAGCAATAAAAATCGGGTTAAAAAATAATTTCCAAATCCAAATTGCCAAAAAGCAAGTAGAGATTGCTGAAAACAATAACACGTGGAAAAATACAGGTCGTTATCCCACCATAGATTTCAATTTAAATTCCAATAATTCTTTTAATTGGTCGAACAACCCTGCATCTTTTAACCCTAGAATTAGCAATATAACCGGGGGGCTAACGCCTAGTATAGATGGACGATGGATTTTGTTTGATGGATTTAAATACAAAATCAATAAACAACGGTTCGAAGAATTGGAATTCCAATCGCAAACTCAAGTAGGAATTGCAATCGAAAATAATATCCGAGCCATTATGGTAGCGTATTATCAAGTCATTATTCAGAAGGAGCAGTTAAAAACCTTAGAAGAAGTTATTAAATTATCCAAAGAAAGAATCGACTATCAAAAAACCAGACAAGAGTTCGGTCAAGCGGGTCGATTTGAAATCGTTCAAAGTTCCGATGCTTTTCTAAATGATTCTACTTCTTATTTAATTCAATTAAATACCTACGAAACCACTTTGCTCAACTTAAAATTAGCTATGGGTATTGATGACATGAATATCACCTATGAGCCGAAAGATAAAATTGATGAAAAAGTAAAACGATACCTTTATTCAGATTTAGAACAAAAAATGTTTTCTAAAAATAGGAACTTAAAGCAACTCATGATTTCCCAAAAATTATCACAACTCAATCGTGAGTTATTTGAAAAAGATCGAAAACCCATTATTACTTTAGGTAGCGGAATTTCTTTTAGGGAAAATGGTTATTGGCAAAGTGGAAAAAACCCGATTACACAAGAATTATATGGAGGTGATTTCAGTAGTAATTTAAATTATTATTTGAACTTCGGCTTAACCTTTAATATTTATGATGCTGGTCAACGGAAACGAAATATAGAAAATGCAAAAGTAGAAGAAGAAATTGCCCAACTCAATATCAAGGACTTAAAAAGAGCCTTGTCCAATCAATTAAAAGTAGCTTTGCAGAATTACAACAACCAACTGGATTTATTAAGACTCACAGAAAAACTCATCAAAAATGCAGAAGAAAATCTTTTAATTTCCAAAGAGAGGTTTAAAGCAGGGCAAATTTCTTCTTTTGATATCCGTACCGTTGAGCTAGCATATATTAATGCATCCCAATCCCGGTTAAATGCACTTTATAATGTAAAGAATACCGAAATAGAATTAATTCGACTGACTGGAGGGCTTGTTCGATAATTTATATTCAAAACCAACAAAAACGTCAAATCATGAAAAATATATTTTTTATTTCGTTTATTTTTTCTGTGCTTTTATTCGCTTGTAATACTTCAACAGAAAAAGATCCCATCGTTTCCGAAAATTCTTTTTCCTTGAATTTAAAGAATAAAAAAAATATCCCGGACACAACAACAGCATCTATTTTCAACGCCTTATATAATTCTTATGATGCAGCAAATAAATATGCCACCGTACCTCACAACATGATTCCCGACAGCATCCTCAATCCTTTAAGTTTATCCAAAGAAGATGAATTAAAATCTACATTAGAAAAAATCATACCCCTAGAAAACGATTATTATTTTGTCTATTACAAAATACTTCCTTCTATAGAATATGAATGTCGTATTTGTGCTCCCATCCTAGCAGGAGCGTACCTGAAAAAAGAAAAAAATCAATGGAGCATTGGTCAAGCCAACATTATTGACCTTGCCGGAATTTATGGCATTGCTCCGGATATGGACGCTATAAAAATAAGCGATAAAAATTATGCACTCGTTGCCGGTTTAGCCGATTTACACATGGGCATTATTTGGAGTGCCAACAATTATTATTCACTGGATAATTTCAAAACACTCGTCCTCATCAATACACATCTTGATAATAGCGGTGCCTGCGATTTAGAGGATGAAGATTCGGATCTTCCTAAATGTTATGAAAATGAAACCGAAATTGAAATCGTAAAAAAAGAAGAAGGTTTTTACGACATCAAAGCCCATACAAAAGGAACCAATTGGGATTACGAAATGGACACATTAATAACATTGGACGAAAGCGTTACCTATATTTATCAAAATGGAAAGTATTTAAAAGAAGAATAACCCTTTTGTAAAACAATAGACGGTTTTCTATTTTCAAATACACTTATCTTTGCTGATATATGCACTGGACATTAGATTTTAAATCTGGTGTCTGTTCATACACCGTCTTTAAATTAATCAAACATGAGGATATTACGTTTGTCTTTTTTTTACATCATTATTTCCCTCAGCATTTTTCAAAATGCTTTCGGACAATCACCCCAATATAAAAAAGGAGAACTCCTCATCAAAACCGATTATCCGATAGAAAACATCATTGAACAACATCAAAAAATAAATCAGGTAAAAACAAGTTTATGCCTTGAAAAAAAAATCGATCGTTCATTTAATATTTACCATCTCTCTTTTGATGCCTCTAATATTGATGCCTCCCAATTATTATCCGATATTCAAAAAAACAGATGGGTAGAATCCGCACAATTCAACCATATCATTCAATATCGTACCATCCCGAACGATAGCCAATTTGCCGAGCAATGGCAGTATGTGAATACCGGACAATCCGGAGGCACCGCCAATGCCGATTTGGATGCCGACCTCGCTTGGGACATCACGACTGGAGGGCTCACTCCTTTCGGAGATACCATTGTCGTTGCCGTTATTGATGAAGGCTATGATATTCCCCACAGCGATTTGGGTGATAATGCATGGCTCAATCATGATGAAATTCCAAATAATGATATGGATGATGATGGCAATGGTTATATTGATGATTACCTCGGCTGGAATGCTTACAATGAAAATGATGTATTCCTCGGCGGTTGGCATGGAACCCCCATTGCCGGAATCATAGGAGCACAAGGCAATAATGGAACCGGTGTGGCCGGTGTGAATTGGAATGTGAAACTCATGCTCATCGAAGGGGGAGGAACGGAAGCAGAAGCCCTTGCTGCTTATGCTTATTGTTATAATGAACGGCAAATTTATAACCAAACTCTCGGACAAAAAGGAGCCTTCGTCGTGGCTACGAATGCTTCTTGGGGAACAGACGGTGGCCAACCCGAAGATGCGCCCATCTGGTGTGGATTCTATGACACACTAGGAGAAGAAGGCATTCTGAGCTGCGGTGCAACCACCAATTCGAATACCAATGTGGATGTAGATGGAGATTTACCCACCGCTTGCCCTAGTGATTATTTAATTTCAGTGACGAACTTGGATCATAATGACGAAAAAGTAACAGCCGCAGGTTATGGTGCAACAACGATTGACCTCGGTGCCTACGGCACCGGAACCTGGACGATTGCAGATGACAATAGCTATGGTACATTTGCCGGAACATCCGCAGCAGCACCCCATGTAGCCGGAACCATCGCCTTGATGTACGCCGCTCCTTGTTTCGATTTCGCGGCACAAACCCAAGCCGACCCCGCAGCGGCGGCTCTTCAAATCAAAAATCACATCTTGGATGGAGCCGTCGCCTTGCCTTCGCTTAATGGAATTACCGTAACCGGAGGGAAACTCAATATGTTCAATGCCGTAAAGGCCATAATAGATAATTGTGATGCGAATACTTGTTATCCTCCTTATGCACTCAGCTCGCAAAATATTTCTGATATTTCTGGCGATTTTAGTTGGGCGGTCGGAAATAATTCCGAACAAACCGACATCCGTTATAAAGAAACAGTTGCTAGCACTTGGAATGTTTTTCCGAATGTATCTCCAACATACAATATAACAGGGCTTCAAGCATGTACGGATTACGAATTGCAAACCCGTTCTATTTGTGGCAACGAAACCACCGATTGGTCAAATAGTTTTCCTTTTAAGACCGATGGTTGTTGTATTTTCCCTTCTGGGTTCCAGGTTGAAAACACACTAGAAACCCAAGCAAATTTAAATTGGGATTTTATTTTAGCTTCTACCTCATATACTATACGTTATCGGGTATTTGGAAACAGCACATGGGAGGCCATAAATTCTAATGAAGAAAGTATTTCCATTAACAACCTAACGCCCTGTACATATTATGAAACACAAATCCAAAGCAGTTGTTCCGGAGGAGCAGATACAGATTTTTCTCCTAGTATTTTTTTTATGACTTCTGGCTGCCCCTGTATAGATAACGCATACTGCATGTCTAATGGAGGAAATTCTGTTACTGAATGGATCGCACAAGTCGAATTAAATACACTTTCTAATATTTCCGAAAATAATGCCTTAGGATATTCTGATTTCCTTCATTATTCTACACAGTTGGATCTCAGCGAAACCTACACCCTAATGCTAACTCCAGGATATAGTGGCAGTGCCTTTAGCGAATATTTCATGGTATGGATAGATTACAATCAAGATGGAGATTTTGATGATGCGAATGAAAATATTTTCGATCCTGGTTCTACAACTCAAGAAGCTATTTCGACCACCATCCATCTACCCTTGGACATTCCTTTAGGTTCTACCAGAATGCGGATTTCTATGAGATATCAAGATCCTCCGAATGCTTGTTCTGAAAATTTTCCTTATGGCGAAGTAGAAGATTATTGTGTTGATATTACAGACACACTTATGATTTCCACATCAGAAATAATAGAGCCGTCTTTGTCGCTTTTTCCTAATCCTGTAACGGATGTATTGCAAATTAAAATACCTAATGTAGGAAATGTTATTTTATCTCAGGTTCAAATTGTAGATGTCCAAGGAAAAGTTGTAGAGCAAAAAAATAATATTCCTTCTAATAATTTTTATTGGAATACATCTGCCTATTCTTCGGGCATTTATTTTATTCAAATTACAGATGAAAAAGGAAAAGAATATTTAGGGAAATTTATAAAACAATAGGTCTTGTCATGATCAAGGCGTTACATCTTTACTTTTCTCCCGGGTAAATTTGTCCAAATGTCATCTTGGGGCTTAATTCCATCTTGAGAAATAACCCATAACACTTGTACTTTAGGTTGGATGGTGGGAGCTTGCGCATGACCATCGGTAAAATAAATGATACAATCCGGAAAATATTCATCATTCGCATATTGAATCGGAGGTGTGAAATTTGTACCTCCCGATCCTTTTACTGTTTTGGGAGCTTGTCCATTATATTCATACACTTGTTGGATTTTAGCATCACACTCTACAATCTGAATGACTGCTCCTTGTCGATAAATGTGTTGTATTTCTTGAAAAAAGATAGCTACTTCATCTCCCGTCATACTGCCTGAAGTATCTAGTGCCACCAAAATTTTTTGTTTTTGTTTCACTTGTATGCCGGGCGTAGTTCCGTATCTTTTAGAAGGCCGTCGGATCGTATTTCTGATATATGTTTTTCTTCCGGTTCCGGTAAATAAACGAAGTACTCTTCGCCAATCCACCACCTTTTTTTTCTGATTTTTTTTTGCTTGGATAATTCGCCAAACCCCTCCGGGTAAAACGCCTTGTAATTTATCGTTGGAGCGTTCGGCCGCTTGGACCACCATTTCATCCATTGTATTCTCGACCATCCTTTGCTCTGTTCTGCTCATCTGTTCAAAGCTGTTCCAATTATGATGTTGTTGCAATTGAGGGTTCCCTTCTTCTGGAAAGGAATCCCCTTCACCATCATCTTTCTTTTTTAGCTCTAATAATTTTTGATAATAATAAGCAACATCCTTATTTTTCTCCCATTTTTTAAATTTAGAATTCCTTTCCAAAGTAATTGCATCTTCTGATAAATGCTTGGGTAAAATATATTGATTAACGACTAAATCGGCAGCGATATCAAAAATATTTTTTTGTTGAAAAGAAGCCCTCAAAAAAGGATGCTTTAATGCAAGGTGAAGCAGTTGGTGCTTGAGGTAACCATACTTGAAAAAAGGTTCAGAAACCCCTTCCCAAAATTTCGGATTGATAATTAAACTAGGTTGTCCTTCTTGCAATTTCAAACCAATAGAGCCCACTCCATTTTCTTCTTCCCGAAGCATTCCGGAAAAAATATGTCCATAAAAAGGTTCTTCCAATAAGAGGCGAATTCCCGTTTTTGTAATATCTTTCAATATTGACATAGCTCAAAGGTAAAATTAATTCGATTGTCACACTAATATTTGTCGTATGCACCCTGCGTTAGAAAAAGAATTCAAACGGTTCCAAACCGTAAAAAAAGAATTCATAGATAGGATAGAACAATGTTCTGAAACCCAAAGAACCTTCAAACCATCTGCTGGCGAATGGAGTTTGTTGGAAGTTTTCGAACACATCCAGATTTCGGAAAAAGGCATTCTAGCTTTTTTTAAAAAATATCCGCCCCACGAATCCAAATTTAAAATAAAGACAAAAAATAAATTTTATTTTTTCCTTTTGACCCTGTTTTTCAAATCGGGAAAGAAAGTAAAAATGCCCGCAGCCGGGCTCGCTCCTACGG
This sequence comes from Saprospiraceae bacterium, assembly GCA_020629255.1. GTDB lineage: Bacteria > Bacteroidota > Bacteroidia > Chitinophagales > Saprospiraceae > JAHDCE01. The sequence continues at coordinate 11,685 of JAHDDR010000137.1, forward strand.
GTCAGAAAAATTGGGAGGAACTCAAAATATCATCTAGCAAAACCCAAGAAGAATTGCTTGAATATCTAAAGGGGTTTCCTCAAGAAAAATTGTCTTATTCCGTTTTTAAGCATCCTGTTTCAGGGGGTATGAATATGGAATCGGCCGTTGCTTTTTTTGCCAACCATGTCATTCATCATACCCATCAATTAAAACGCATACAAAAATCCACTTCCTTCCCAAAGGAATAAGGCTTTGATCGATTTTTTATCTTTCTTCATCGAAAGATGGATTGTATTTCTGAATTTTAACTTACATTATACTTTTGAATCAATATATCATAATATGAAAAGGAACATTCTTGCTATTTCTTGTACGGCACTTGCTTTTGTTTTTCTCTTAGTTAGTTGCAGTACAGCTCCCAATTCTAAAGAACAATATCTGGATAACTATTCTACGTTCATCAAAGAAATCCAAGAAAAGAAAACCAGTTACTCCGAAGCGGATTGGAAGAAAAAAGATGAGGAATTCCAAAAATACAGCCAAGAACTGTACAGCCAATTTCAAGGAGAAATGGGATTGTTGGAACAAGGAAAAATTGCCAAATATGCCATTTCTTATGCTTCTGCAAGAGGCAGCAGGGCATTAAACGATGCCGTAAACAGCGGCAATATTGATGACGCCATCAACGAATTCAAAAATTTATGGAATGATGATGTAAAAGGAGATTTCGATACAGCTTTCGAAGATTTGAAGCAAGTTTGGAACGATGATCTCAAACAAGAACTCGAAGGAAAGCTCGATGAAGTAAAAGCCATTTTGGAAGATGAAAAAGTTAGAGAAGACATCAAAACCAAAATTGATGACATCAAGGACATTGTCAATGATGAGGAACTCAAGGGTAAAGTAAAAGATGTAATGAACGAACTGGAGGAGGTTCTACAAGAAATCGAACAGAAAGTGAATGAGAAGTAAATTTAGAAATACCTTAAATAAAAAAAACGATATGGAAAATCCATATCGTTTTTTTTATTTAAGTGGGCGATGAGAGACTCGAACTCCCGACCCCCTCGGTGTAAACGAGGTG
>JAHDDR010000138.1 GCA_020629255.1 Saprospiraceae bacterium
TTGCCCCTGCTGAACCTGTAGATAGTACGGCGACAGTGGAATGTATCGCCGATGCGACTGCACCGTTGAACCTACCGGAAGTAGTGGATAATTGTGGTATGCCTATTACGCCTACGGGTCCGGATATTACTGAAGATCCGAATCCATTGGCCTGTGAAGGAACGAGGACGTATACCTATACTTATACGGATTGTGCGAGTAATGTTGTGACGTGGGATTATATCTATACGATAGATATGACGATTGCACCTACGGATCCTGTTGATAGTTCAAAAACTGTAATTTGTATTGTTGATGCGGTTGAACCAGTAAATCTACCTGTTGTTAATGATAATTGTGGTAATCCAATTACTCCGACTGGCCCAGCTATATTGGATGCTCCAAATCCATTGACTTGTAATGGTGTTAGGACATACACATATACTTATACAGATTGTGCAAGTAATAGTGTGGATTGGGTATATACTTATACGATTGATCAATCAACAGAAGTTCTGGCAATACCTACGAATGGAACAGATACGGTACAATGTCTAGCTGATATAGTTGTTGGAGATATTGTTCCTCCAACGATTAATGATGCTTGTGGAGTAAATATTGTTCCATCAGGTCCTATTGCTGGTCCGGACCCAACTGATTTGTGTGGTAGTTCAAAAACATTCACATATACATATACTGATTGTTCTGGCAATGATTTCACTTGGGAGCATATCATAATAGTAAATGATACGATATCACCGGTACCGGATACTCAACCATTGGATGAGAATTATCAATGTGCATCGGAAGTGCCTGCAGCAGCAGATATGACCGCTACGGATAATTGTGATGGTGTAATTACGGTATTGGGAGCAGATGTTGTGGAGACAATTATTCCCGGAAGTAATGCCAATGATTTCACTATTATAAGAAAGTGGATATTTTCGGATAATTGTAATAATCTGGATAGTGTTGAACAAACCATCGTTGTTTTAGATACTACAGATCCGACTATTACATGTCCTAATGATATTACTGCATCTACTTGTGATAGAACAGTAACTATTCCAGCTCCAGTATTTGATGATAATTGTGATGGTGCTACCATTACCAATGATTACAATAATACTACTGATGCTAGTGATACTTATCCAATTGGTACGACTACGGTTACATGGACTGTTACCGATGTAGCTGGAAATACTGCAACTTGTACAATGGTTGTTACTGTTCCTGATTTGGTTATGATTGATGGAACACCAACTGATTTGACATGTCATGTGAACAATGGTACTCCTGATGGTTCTATTGATATCACAGCAACTGGAGGTGTTGTAGCAAGTGTTTATGGTTATGAATGGGCTGGAACTGGTGTAGCTATAAATGATGAAGATCAAACTGGATTAGCACCGGGTGTCTATACAGTAACTGTTACGGATGATAATAGTTGTACGGCTAGTGCTGAGTTTACTATTAATCAACCTGCAGAATTGACTTTGACTCTTGATCCTGCCAGTGTTTGTAATGGAGCAGATGCGACATTAGATGCAGGTCCAGGATTTGCACAGTATCAATGGTCTGATGTTGATAATAGTACGACTCAGATGATAACGGTAGGTGCTGGCGATTATACGGTCACTGTTACGGATGCTGATGGTTGTACCACTTCTGCAAGCACTACAATTTCTACTGTTGATAATGTTCCACCAGTAGCGGTTTGTCAGGATATTTCGCTTACGATAACCGAAGCAGGAACGATTACGATTACTGCTGCTGATATTGATAATGGTTCTTCGGATGATTGTGGAATACAATCCATGACGTTGGATCAGACAGATTTCGATTGTTCGGCTCCAGGTGTTTATACGGTTACTCTTACTGTAACGGATACCAATGGTAATACATCTACTTGTGAGGCCACAGTTACGATAACAAGACCTGTTGGTTTCATAAGAGATTAATGCAAGGATTATCGAGTAAAATTAATTGAACAAAAGAGCCTTTGGAAATTCTTCTGAAGGCTCTTTTTTATCAATTATTGTTAATGAATATTAAAGGTGTAGTTCATCAGAATTATACCTTTTCTTTTTTCTTACATTTAGAGTTTTAAACATACTTAAGACTCATAGAAATTCGGGCAACTATTAATGATGAAATTTGTCTTTATAAATTATCATTCGAAAGAAATCAAACCAAAATTTATTATGAAAATCAACTTTAATTCTTTTTTAATTCTTGTTTTATTGGTTCTGTTTATTAGTTCGTGTAAAACAACAAACCCTACTGTAAAAACAACTGAAAATCCGATTAAAGAAAATCAAGAACCGACCCAGACTACATCAACACCAGAAAAAGGATTTGATATTCCTTATGAAAAATTTACCTTGGATAATGGCTTGGAAGTCATACTTCATGAAGATCATTCCGATCCTATTGTAGCTGTTGCTACAATCTTGCATGTAGGATCGAATAGAGAAAAACCGGGTAAGACCGGATTTGCTCATTTTTTCGAACATATGGCATTTAACGATTCAGAAAATGTGCCTGTCGGTGCAAATCGAAAATTAATTCCAGAATGGGGTGGAGAAAGAAATGGAGGAACTTGGGCCGATGGTACTATTTATTATGAAGTGGTACCTAAAGATGCCTTTGATAAAATTCTATGGATCGATTCCGATCGTTTAGGTTATATGATTAAAACGGTAACGGATGCGGCACTTGAACGAGAAAAACAAGTGGTGAAAAATGAAAAAAGACAACGTGTAGATAATCAAGCTTATGGTTATACGAATGAGATTATTCGTTCTAATTTATATCCTAAAGATCATCCTTATAATTGGACGACCATTGGGCAGTTGCCGGATTTACAAGCAGCAACATTAGAAGATGTAAGCGAATTTTATGTTCAATATTATGGTGCGGAAAATGCTTCTTTGGTCATTGTGGGAGATATTGATATCGAAGAAACGAAAAAGAAAGTAGAACAATGGTTTGGAGAAATTAGAAAGGGACCAAAGGTAGAACCGATGGTTCCCCGTCCTGCTGTTTTGGAGAAAAATAAATCGTTATATTTTGAAGATGATTTTGCGAAATTACCTGAATTAAGAATGGTTTTTCCGACAGTAGAAGATTATCATAAGGATATGTATGCATTAGAAATTCTGGGTGAATTATTAAGTGGCAGTCGAAAATCTGCTTTGTACAATATTATTGTCGAAGAAAATAAATTGGCTCCAGGTGTAAATAGTTATCAAAGTAGTTCTGAATTAGCAGGAACATTTGTAATAAGTGTTAGGGCGAATGAAGGAGTCGATTTGGATAATGTAAAAAAATCTTTGGATGAAGGTTTGGAAAGGTTTGAAAGGGATGGTTTTTCGGATAAAGAAATGGATCGGATTAAAGCCGGATTGGAGACGAGTTTATACAGAGGAATCGAAACTGTTTTAGATAAAGCTTACCGATTGGTTCAGGATAATGAATTTGCAGGTGATCCGACGTATGTTATTAAATCTGCTGAAAAAACTTTGGCGGTTACGCGTGAAGATGTAATTCGAGTTTATAATAAATACATCAAAGGGAAAAAATATTTGATGACAAGTGTAGTGCCGAAAGGTCAAAGAGAATTAATGGTTACAGGAGCTTCCGAAGCAAAAGTTTGGAAAGAGGAAGTAAAAGAAGGAGCTGCTGAAGAAGAAGTATCCCAAGGAGAAGAAGCGGTCTATGAAAAAACAAAAACAAAATTCGATAGAAGCGAACCACCTTTCAGCGAACCACCTTTATTTAAAATGCCAAAAGTTTGGGATGCCGAATTAGAAAATGGAATGGGTGTTTATGGAACCGGAAATTATGAAATTCCTTTGGTCAATTTTAATATTACAATTGATGGGGGACATTTTTTAGATCCTAAAAATAAACCGGGTGTTTCTAATTTGTTGGTTGATTTATTAATGGAGGGAACGGCGAATAAAAATGCGGCTGAATTGGAAGAAGCTATTGGTATGCTCGGAGCTTCGATTAGTACGTCGAATGGAAATGAGGAAGTAACCATTTCTGCAAGTTGTTTGGCAAAGAATTTTGAAGCGACTTTAAAATTGGTAGAAGAAATATTATTAGAGCCCCGTTGGGATGAAAAAGATTTAGAAAAATTAAAAGCAGATATGAAAACGACCTTGAAGGGTAGGGAGGCTCGGCCTACTTCAGTTGCTTTTTTAAATCTATATCAATTATTATATGGAGAAGATCATATTTTGAGTACGTCTAGTTTAGGGAATCTGAAATCTATGGATGATATTTCAATGACTGATGTAAAAGCATTATATTCCAAATGGTCTTCTAAGAATGCTAATTTCCATATTGTAGGAGCTATCGAAAAAGATAGGGTAGTAAAAGCATTAAATGGGTTGAATAAAAAATGGAATACTCCGGCAGAAATAAAAATTCCAAAATATAAAACTCCGGAAGAAAATATTCATGCGGGTAAAATTTATTTTATTGATGTTCCTGGTTCGAAACAATCTACCATTTTTGCAGGTAAATTAACGATCCCTTCATCTCATTCCGATTACCAAAAAATAAAATATGCGAATGAAGTTTTGGGTGGAGGATCAAGTGGAATGTTGATGCAAACATTAAGAATAGAAAAAGGATATACTTATGGTGCTTCTTCATTTTTGAGGGATGCAAAAGAAACAGTTCCATTCGTCGCTTATACGAGTGTACGGGCAAATGCCACGTTGCCTTCTTTGAAAATCATTGAAGAAATGATTAAGAATTATGGCGATACTTTTTCTGAAAAAGATGCTGCCACAACTCAAAATAAATTAATCAAGAAAAATACAAGAGCTTATGAAAGTTTGAGAAGTAAATTGTCTTTATTGCGGAATATTTCGAAATTCGGAAAATCTAAAAAATACATCGATCAAGAACAAGAAATATTAATGAACATGAATGTGGGCGATTTTAAATCCATTATCAAAAAATATATCCAAGAAGAAGAATTGGTATATGTTATTGTAGGTGATGCAGAAACCCAATTAGAAGAAGTGAACCAATTAGGGAAAGGGGATGCTATTTTAATTGATATTTATGGAAATAAAGTTGAAAAATAATTCTAAATAATCTAAGTTGCGAATAAATCCGCAACGCCAATAATTAGATAGTCAATAATCCATAGAATAATTTAGAATGAAATCCCTTTCATTAAAATTAATGGAAGGGATTTTTTATTTCAAATTTAAAATGAGACCAAGGGTAGGGAGGGTGTCTAAAATTTCTTTTTTCTTCCAGGAACGACCCCCTTCTTTTTCTTTTTCATCGTTGATGATAACTTGACCTTTCTTTGCTAAATTCAACATTTGTTCTTTTTCCGGATCCGGGAATCTGGAGAAGGTACGTCGGAGGACCGGGAGAATATCTCTGAAGATATCATAAGGTACATTTTTCATCCATTGATCAATAACATTCCAAAGGGAGGGATCGTGGATTAAAATCAAACCACTACCATGAAGAAAACCCGAAATCCAATACGCTGCTTCTAAATGATTGTTGCCCTTGGATAATGCCCGACTCATCCGTTGACCCGTTTCTTGGGTGTCGATTATTTTTTTGTCATATAGTATACGTGATGCTGCACCTTGAAGAATTCCATTTATGGATTTATTTTCCGAAATTTTTTCTAGAGATACAGCCCAATCTTTTTTATATTTTTCCTGATCCATCAAGGCAATTTGATAATCGGTCGAAGAAATAAGTTGGAACATTTCTATCGCAGCTTCTTCGTTGAGACCTGTACAGGCATTGGGTAAACCGATACAAATTCTAGGAATGATTTGATTGAGTTGTTTTTCCAAGGAAGATAAATCCGCTTGGCGGGTATTTGCATATTTTAAAGCCTCCACCAAATTGGGAACGGCCTCCATTAAATGAGTAATATCCTGCGTAACGGCAGCGGTGTCTTGGAATACACGTAGTAACATGTCCATGACTTGCGGTAAATTTGCTTTTATGGTTTGATTGATGAGCTTTGTAATACTCGGTAATTCACTGACTTCATTCGCTTGGTGTAAAACATAATTAGAGGTAGCGGATTCTACGGTATTGCCCCACATCCCGGCTTCGATGATGCTGATGGCAAAATCCGGTCGCCATCTTAATTTCCAAATTTCTTTAAAATCTCCTTGCGTGCGAACCAAATACCGTCGTCTATTTTCTTTTACTTTTCCCCATTTAATTCCGAGGATATTTAGACGATGCAATAAACGACTCGCTTTGAGTTGCACCTCCTTTCGCAAATCTAATTCTCGTTCTTCGGGTTCAAGAGAATTTTTATATTTTGTCATTCGGGTAGAACGGATTTGTTTATCCAAATCATTTTGGAGAGGAACGACCGGAATTTCATCCGGAACTTTTCCCATAATGTCCCCAATAATTAATTTCTTTTCTACCAATTCCATCATACTATCATAACCATTACAAAAAATAGTAACAGCCGATTCGTATAATTCATTCATGCCCGGAACCGAAAGCCCACGCATAGCCGCCAATGTTTCTGATAAACGAACCGCTTCTATCACATGAGCAGAAGAAGCATCCATGTCTTCCTTCCGGAATAATTGGGCTACTTTCGTCATCCAACGTATCACGACATCTTTTCTCCGATTAAACAGCATATTATACCAAGCCGGAGATACAACGCCTGCTCCATAACCACTGCTTACGGCAAGGCGATCATACGTCCAAGGAACCCAAGTAGCCTTTACAGATGTTTTTTTAATTCCCCTCAGTAATTTATTATCATCAGTAGCCTTAAATGCTTTTATGTCTTCAAGGACCGGGCCATGCCAAGCACCACAAATAACAGCGATATTATCATGTTCTTTTTTTGCCTTACGGATGATTTTTCTCATGAATGCTTCCCGAAGTAATGTACGCGGCGTTTCTTGTTTTCCCAATTCATTCCGAAGTGCCGACATGAGATCCATCACCGCTTCGAAAGTCTCACTATGTCCTTCCCGTTGTTCGAAGGTGACTTCCCACCAACGTTCACTATCACCATAACCAGCAAGCCGCGCCGCATACCCTAAAGGATCGTTGATAACCTCTTGTTCTTTATTTTCTTTTTCGGAAGATTTATTTTCCAAAGAAATTTGTTGTTCGTTCTGTTCTTGGGTGTCTAAGGTAAAGTGTATGCCTTGAGGTAAATCCATGAACAAAACAGGGATGTCGTGAGCGAGTCCATATTTAATGGCTTGCCATTCTGGAGAAAAAGTGGCAAAAGGAAAATAGGAAGCTTGTTTGGGATCTTTCGGGTTATACATCAAAATAGCGACAGGAGGTTTCAGTCCTGTATTTTTTACATGATGTATAATGTTTTCAGCATCGGCAGGACCTTCTATTAGAATACAATCCGGTTCCATTTCCTGAAGGGCTTTCTTCAAAGATTTTGCCGAACCAGGCCCATGATGTCGTATGCCGAATATTTTATGCAAGTTTGAATTTATTTTTTATAATACTTCTAGTATATGATTTTCGATGCGTTCCAAAATATCGGAATTATCTTTTTTGTCGAATGTTTTTCCCGTTAATTTTTCATATAATTCGATATACCGTTCCGATACTTTCCAAACAAATTCATCGGGCATGATGGGCATCATTTGTCCTTCCTTTCCCTGGAAACCATTTTCCATCAACCATTCCCGTACAAATTCTTTGGATAATTGTTTTTGATTTTCTCCTTTTGCCTGACGTTCTTCATAACCATCAGCATAAAAATAACGGGAACTATCGGGTGTATGGATTTCATCAATCAAAACGACTTCCCCATTAAACATACCAAATTCGTATTTGGTATCAACCAAAATAAGCCCTTGTTGGGCCGCCATTTCTGTTCCTCGTTGGAAAATTTTACGAGTATAGTTTTCTAAGATGTCATAAATTTCAGGGGAGACAATACCTTGCTCCAAAATTTCTTCCTTAGAAATATCCTCATCGTGGCCTTCCTCTGCCTTGGTCGCAGGCGTGATGATGGGCTCCGGAAATTTGTCATGTTCTTTCATCCCTTCAGGAAGGACGATGCCACAAAGCTCCCTTTTCCCCGATTTATAGGTTCTCCAAGCATGCCCGGTCAAATATCCCCGAATCACCATTTCCAAGCGGATGGGTTCACAAGCATAGCCAATGGTAACATTCGGATCGGGAACTTTCTGAATCCAATTCGGACAAATATCTTCTGTATTTTGAATGAACCAAGAAGCAATCTGATTCAGAACCTGCCCCTTGTAGGGAATGGGGCGGGGAAGAATATGGTCGAAAGCGGAGATGCGGTCGGATGCAACCATAACCAAAGTATTACCTAAGGTATAAACATCCCTTACTTTTCCTTTATAAAACCCGGTTTGCCCCAAAAATCGGAAACGGGTTTCTAATATGCACTGTTCTTCTATGGACATGGTACGTTCGTTTTATCCTGCAAAAATAATATTATCCCTTTCGTATGAATGCATATTAACCTTAATATTGTCTGAATTTGATGTAGAAAGATAAAATTGAAGACAAACTTCAACAATAAGTATCGAAGAGAACGAAAGGCAGCGTTAAAAAATAAAGGAAATCAATACAATCCCTTATATTTGTTTCCGAATAATGAGAATTTCAGTAGCCATAGCAGATTCCCAATATCTCATCCGAGTAGGTTTGAGGCTTTTACTCACGGAGAATGATGAGGTGGAATTGGTAGGAGAAGCAGCGAGTAAAAGTAGTTTGTTTCAATTGTTGGAGCATCAAAAACCTCAAGTCCTCATTTTTGATTATAATCATCCGAATACGTTCGACAAGGATGATTTGATGAAAATCAAGTCCATTTCGCCCAATACAGGTATTCTGATTATCAGTGCGGATAATGATCGCCAAAGCATTTATGATGTATTGGAACAGGGTGTGAATGCTTTTCTGACCAAGGAATGTGATGAGGATGAGATTTTTAAAGCGATTAAGGCGACGGCCAATCGAGAGAAATTTTTCTGTCATAAAATATTGGAATTCTTATTGGAAAAATCTTTTGGAATAGAAGGAGCCTGCCTTCCTACGCCGCTTACTCCTAGGGAGGTCGAAATTGTAAGGTGGGTAGCCGAAGGAAAAACCGCCAAAGAAATTTCCGTACTCATCAATATTTCTACGCATACGATTTATACGCATCGAAAAAATATCATGAAGAAATTGAAATTCAGTTCTACTTCCGAATTAGTATTGTATGCGGTACGTCATGGCATCGTCGATTCGTCTTTGACCACTAATTAATTCGTAATTCGTCCTTATTTTGAATCGTTCCTCTTTTCTGTGCCTTCTTTTTATCTTTCTTTTTCCTTTCGTTCTTTTTGCCCAACAAGCTCGGATTATTTCTGGACCCATGCAAGGAGCCACCACCACTACATCTACTAAAATTTGGATGATGGTTTCCCATACATCATTATTAAAATTCGAACACCCTGAACTTGAAGGAAAAATTACGGGAAAAATTGTAAAATATATCAACGATACTTTGGGTATTGTACAGTTGGATATTGATAATTTATTGCCGAATAAAAAATACCCATTAAAATATGGATTTAATCAAGATGGAGAAATAAATCAGCAATTTTCTTTTTCTACCGATGGTGAAGAAATTTCTGATTTTTCATTTTTATTCGGTTCATGTACTTGGCCTTTTAAAAAGAAAAAAAAGCATTGGAATATTTTTGATACCATGCAATCAACTCCTTCTGATTTTATGTTGTGGATGGGTGATAATATTTATTTATTATTCAAGAGTTGGAAAACGAAAGAAAAAATTTACCAGAAATATATAGACAATCGGACTCACCCCAAATTAAATCGTTTTTTATCATCGAAGGCTCATTATGCCGTTTGGGATGATCATGATTATGGACCCAATAATAGTGATGCCACTTTCGAAAACAAGGAACTTACTTTACAAGCCTTTAAAGATTTTTGGGCGAATCCTTCTTATGGAATAGAAAATACCAAAGGTGTTTTTTATTCCTTTAAAAAGCAGGATGTAGAATTTTTTGTGTTGGATAATCGGTTCCATCACCAAGGGGAAGAACTATATGGAAAAGCACAAATGGATTGGTTGAAAAAGAGACTGAAAAATTCTGAAGCAAGAGTAAAATTCATAGTGGGAGGTGTTCAGTTTTTTGCAACGAATGGGGAGAGTTGGCAAAGTTTTCCCAAAGAGAAAAATGATTTTTTTGATTTTATTGAACAAGAGAAAATCAAAGGGTTATTATTTTTATCCGGCGATCGACATTATACCGAATTGACTAAAATTTCGAAGGGCGAAGAAGGGCAGATTTTGGAAGTGACAACATCTCCGCTTACCAGTTATGTGAATTGGTTACCCGGAAATAAAAATCCGAATCGGGTAGAAGGTACCTTTCATAAAACCCACAATTTTGGTCATATTCATTTATTAGGAAAAGAAGAGAACCGTAAAATTAAAATCGAAATTAAAAACAGAAAAGGAGAATTGCTTTGGAATTATGAAGTGTGGGTCAATGATTTGTATTGATAAAAAAGAGCCTTCCGAAAAAATGAAAACAAAAATAAATTTTCAATATTTCAGAAGGCTCAAATTATTATTAATTCGTCAACCCTTACTTCTCCCTCACTTCACGAATAGCCCCATCAAGATCTTTTACAAGAATAAAAGTTTTACCTTTCATGTTCGGATTAATACTTTTTTTATCTCCTTGTAACATGCCATAAGGCAGAAGGGGTTCCAAGCCTTCTTTGTCTTGGATGTGATTTACTGTTACCGTAAATTTATTTCCATCCTCTCCAATAAAATCATATTCGGTGTACTTGGATTTTACCCTTACGTTATCATAGGTTCCATACACTTCGTTATCGGCGAGTGGTTCTTCTACAGGAGCTGTTTCTGTATAATCAATTTCTTCAGTGTCGTCGTAATTTCGAGGTACAACTTCTTCTTTATTTTTTTTAAAATATTCACAAGAAGAAGCGATTAAAAAAATAAATAAAAATAAACCAATATATTTTTTCATAATTGTGGATTTAAATTCTAAATAAAAATTATCGTCCAAAAGAATCATAATATCTTTCGGCGTGATTTTCATAACGCTTTAGTAGATCGATATTCTTTTTTTCCAAGTCCGTTAATTGATCCCGTATGTCGGTCGAGTACGGTACATACCAATCAATATGATTGAAGACGTACCTCATTTTCCTATTTTTAAAAGAATATCCATGTCGGGCATAAATGGCATTTCTCATCACCTCCAAATCTCCTTTGTGCATGTTTTCTACATCGGCTTTTGTCAGTTCATCTGTTGAAGCATTTTTACTAGAAACATTTTCGGTAATGATTTCGGATTCGCCGGTATGTTGGTTGTACGTTCCATACATTTGATCAAAACCAAATTCTTCTAAGGATAACTCAGGGTCATATTTGAAATCCATTCGAGATAAAGTATATTTTCTTTCAGTCACGGACAATTTAGAATTATTGGCGACCCAAGTACCTTCCAATTTTTTATCAGCCGGAAGGAGGGTCATATAAAAAACGCCATCGTATTTATCATCACCCGGTTCTTTCCCTTCGATGACATAAGAATAATTTTCTCCGTCTTTCATCTGAATGCTTCCAGTAAATGGACGATCATTTCCAGCTACAACGCTATGCCCTTTCACTTTATTTCCCTCTATTTTATCAATAGAAATACTAATCTTATTTGCCCAAGTCGGTTTTTTCTTCTCATCGTATTTGTGCGCCCTGAACATACCTACATAATTCCCCAGCAGTTCCTCGTTAGTGAATTCTTTTTTTGTAGAAGATGTGCTTTCTGTTGTTGTATTTTCAGTTGTTGCATTTTGAGTCGTGGTTTCGGTAGTCGTTCCTTGAACGGCATCCTCTACTTTCACTTTTTCTCCACAAGAGAAAAAAATCATGATTCCAAAAAAGAGTATAGACATATTTTTTTTCATGGCAATGAAGGTTTTTGTTTCTTTAATTGATTAAAGATAATAATTTCGGCGATAACTAGATTCAAAACCCAAGCCAACCAAGCTACAATTCTATAGGCATCCATCGGGCGGGGCATGAACATCGCAACAATGATATATTTCCATGCCCGTAAAGTAATGGCAGATAGAGCTAGGGCAAAACTTCGCATCATGAACCGTTGATGTTTTTTAATATCTTTTTTCCGAATGGAAATAAGGGCTTGTGCCGTAAAATACATCCATAAAATGGCCAATAAGCAAAAGGCGAGTTGAGAAGACCATCCTCCATTGGCATGGTAACCCATAATCAAACCCGAAGGCCCCGATAAGAATAAAACGACAACAGTATAGATCCAACCATTGGCTCGGTGAACTTTAGGATATTTACGGAGAACGGTTTGGGAAAATTGAGTGAAACCCGCTAGTAAAACCAGCATCGAGGTATAGACATGAACAAAAAAAGCGACTTTGTAATAACCCCATTGTATTTCATCTTGTTTAATCCTCAGAAATGCCACATCTGTATCATAAGGGATATATTGGAGGGTAATATCTAATAGTAGATAAGAAAAAAAGGTATAAATGCCTAGTAGAAGTATATTCCAATAAGATTTCATTGATATAAAATTAACACGAAATAACATCA
>JAHDDR010000139.1:0-2592 GCA_020629255.1 Saprospiraceae bacterium
AACATTCTTTGGAAATCCAGGAAATGGAACGGAAAAGAATTGCCAAAGATTTACATGATGGCGTTGGACAACAACTCACTGGATTAAAAATGGCGATGCAACAAATCACATCGAATAATATTTCTTCGAATAACAAGGACGTTTTGCAAAAACTAACGTCTATCTTGGATGATGCCCATAAAGATGTTAGAACCATCTCGCACCAAATGATGCCACGTTCCTTGCAAGAATTTGGTTTGGTTGCTGCCCTCCAAGATATGATCGAAAAATCTTTTGAACACAGTGGCTTGGAATATGATTTCATGCCCTTCAAAATAAACAGTCGATTTCCCGAAAATATCGAAATCGGATTATATCGAGTGACACAAGAACTCGTCAACAATATTTTAAAACATGCGAATGCCAAAGAAGTCAACATCCAACTCATGCAAAACAAAACACATTTGGTTCTCATTGCAGAAGATGATGGAAAAGGATTTGATTTTAAAACCCAAGGATATAAAGGACATGGTTTGATGAACATCCAATCAAGGATTCAAGCCATGAATGGCATTGTCAATTATGAATCTAGCCCCGGCTCTGGAACCTTGACCACCGTTCGTGTTCCTTTACCTTAAAATGAAAAAACGAAATGGAAAAAGCAAAAATATTATTGGTAGACGATCATCAAATTGTTCTCGATGGTATCAGTTCGATTCTTTCTGAAAGAGCAGATTGGGAAATCATCGGTCATGCGAATAATGGTAAAGATGCACTCCAATTCATTAAAATTGCTCAACCCGATTTGGTGATGATGGATATTGACATGCCTATTATGAACGGAATTGTTGCAGCTAAAGAGTCGAAAAAAACTTTTCCAGATGTAAAAATCATTATCCTTTCCTTGCATTCTGAAAAATCCATCATTCAAAATTTAATTCAATATGGTGTGGATGGATATGTATTAAAAAATTCGAATAAACAAGAAGTATTATCTGCTGTAGATCAAGTTTTAAATGGTAATAAATATTTTTCTGCGGATGTTACGATGTCTCTTTCGGGTTTATCTCCTAGCCATAACAAAAACCAATTACAACATCAAAACGAAAGTCATTTATTGAGCCAATTGACAGAAAGGGAAGTAGAAATATTAAAGCGAGTAGCGGAAGGATTATCCAATAAAGAAATTGCTGCCGAATTATTCATTAGTCATCGAACGGTAGATACACATCGCCAAAACATCATGAAAAAATTAAATGTAAATAAAGTGGTAGGTTTAATTAAATTTGCCATTAAAAACGGCTTGGTCGAATAATTATTTATGAATCCAAATTTAGAATTAATTATCCTTTTGGATAAAAACACGAAAGAAAATGGACAACAATCGTTGCTTGAATTTCAAGAAGAGTTCCTAGAGAAAATCGGCACTCATTCATTCAATTACATGAACCCAGAATTGGTTCTTATATCGTTGTATTCCAGCATTGTTCTGCCCTGGGAAAAATTAAAATATAAATTACCAAAAAAAATAATGCTCACTCAATTGGAAACGGACAAATGGGGTTCTTATAAAATTTTAAATCACAATCCTTCTTTTCCTTTATCCAAAATTGATTTGCGTTTTTTTATTCGGAAACTAAGGAACTCTATTAGTCACAATAAGGTTACTATCGACAAGGAACTGAATATTATTTTTCGAGATAAGGATGGCATGAAAATCAAATATGCTTGGAATGAATTATTGAAATTAATCCGACAATTAAATTTGCTTTGACATTAGCTACAATCACTTTAAAATAGAATTAAAATGAAAGTTACCGCCGAAAAAAATGAAAAGGTTGCCAATATGATATTTGCATCTATTTATCCTCTTTACCTGAATAGATTGAAAAAAAATGGTAGAACAAAAAAGGAACTCGACCAAGTCATTCATTGGTTCACTGGTTTTGATCCAGAAGCTTTACAAACACTTATCGATGAAAAAGCAACGTTTAGAACATTTTTCGAAAAAGCTAAAATTAATCCAAACGCACATTTAATTAAAGGCGTCGTTTGTGGTTATCGAATTGAAGAAATAGAGGATAAATTTGAATTGTATCGACAATGCAGACGCATGGAAAAGCTGATTGATGAATTAGCCCGAGGTCGTAAAATGGAAAAAATTCTTCGAAAAGACACATAAAAATATTTACGAATTACTGTTATAATCATGAAAGAGAAATATCCAGAATGGGCATTCGGCGATAGTCCGGAAATGGCTGATAGTTTATTAGCACTTGTTTTAGAAGGAAAAAAAACAGGTACTTGTGGTGCCTTGTGGGATTACGAATATGAAAATGAAGCGATCCCAAAAGCAGGAGAAAAGGAAATTATTTTAGACGGAAAAGGAAAAAAAGCCTGCCTGATAAAATTAACGAATGTTCAAATCATTTCGTACAATGAGGTCGATGCAGAACTCGCTGCCACCGAAGGGGAAGGCGACCTCAGTTTGGAATATTGGAGGAAAGGACATGAAAATTTCTTTAGGAGAACCTTAGCTCCTATCGGAAAAGAATTTTCGGAAGACATGCCTTTGGTTTTTGTGAACTTCAAGGTCTTGGAAAAGTATTGAAA
>JAHDDR010000139.1:2692-12519 GCA_020629255.1 Saprospiraceae bacterium
TCATCATCTTTACAAGCTACAAAAACAGTAGCCACCAAAAGGAAAAGAAAAAAATTTTTCATTTTATTATATTTAAAACCAAGTGATAAAATTTACGCAAAGGTAATTAAGATGTCAGCAATTTAAGGAATGAATAGACCATAAAGTCGGATTCTTTCCATAATTATCTCCCTACTTCTTTTTCAAGGATGCCCGATAAGGATGATCATTCCTTATATTTTCTGCGGCCAAACGTGCTGTTGTATCTATCCTATTCATTCGCTTTTCTTTGTCTTTGATATTGATATGATACAAAATGGATTTTTTAACCGTTTTAGGAAATTTATCAAAATGATCCTTCGCTCCCGGATATTTCTGAAGAGCTTTCTCCAGTTCTTTTGGAATTTCCAATGCTTCGATTTTATCCAAGCTTTCCCAAGAACCATTTTTCTTGGCTATTTTGATTTTCTCCAAACCGAATTCCGTCATCAAACCCTGTTCGATTAATTCTTCGATATAATTTTTATTCACTTTCGACCAAACACTCTTGGGTTTGCGTGGAGAAAAACGTTGTTTCCATTTTTCATCATCTATCCCCTTTTTCAAGGAATCGATCCAACCAAAACATAAAGCTTCTTTAACGGCTCCCGCCCAATCTATGGAAGCCTTTCCTGTTTTTTTCTTGTACAGAATCAACCACATCGAATCACAACTATCATGGTTTTCCGACAACCATTTTCTAAAAGCCTTTCTATCTTTGGCATAAATTTCGGGAACTTCCATGTAGTTAGAAACGAAATTAAAAAGCGTTTCGTTGTTCTTATTCAAAATACAATGATTTATGTATCCACCTATTTATCGCACGCAACGTTTTTCACTCCTTCCCTACCGTCTAAAAGATGAAGATCGATTCGTAGAGATGACCCTTGACCCCATGGTGCTCCGATTCATGGGAGGAGGAGGTGAAGGTGACGAAACCAGCGAGCGGAAATTTTTCCAAAAAATATTCAGCATCTACGAAAAGAAAGAAATGTCGCGCTGGTTTTGGATTTGGGGTATTTATGACGGTGATAAACTTTGTGGGCACTTTGAGTTGAAGGATACGCAATATACGGATGTCCAAGAACTTGAAATCGTGTACATGGTTCATCCCAAGGAGCGAAGACGGGGCATCATTTCGGAAGTATTGGCTTTTTTCAAAGCCAAACAAGGAGAATGGAACCGGAGAATTATCGCTACTGTCAACACCAAAAACCAAGCATCAATATCCTTACTCGAAGCATGGGGCATATCCCAAAAAGAAATCATACACCTTAAAGAAGGCGATCCGTTTTATAAAATTATTTTGAATAATTGATGCTCTTTCTTTTTGTTAAGTTGTACTACTTAAAAACTCATTTCGTTTTATTTGAGAATATATTTAAGTGAAGTAGCCTTACAATATTATCTTTGAGCCATATTATCATCAATATGAAGAACACATTTACTTTTTTTATACTCAGCATCTTTTTGAGCGGCATTCTTTTTTTCATGTCTTGCCAAGAAGATAATTTTGATACCAGCTCGGATATTACCCTTAGCTTTTCTGTTGATACCTTGATGTTTGATACTGTTTTTACCGAAATCGGTTCTGCAACAAGAATCCTAAAAGCCTACAACACGCATAACCGCCCGGTCGAAATCAATAAGATATTTTTGGAGCAAGGCCATTCGTCTAAATTCCGTATTAATGTGGATGGTTATACCGTCGGAGCCAATGGAAATGTACTGAATATAGATGGCAATGGCCATGTTACGGATACCGGACAACCCCTTCCCCCTATTCCCGTGGCAGGCAATGACAGTATTTATATTTTTGTAGAAGTAACCGTCAATCCCGATCAGGATATTTCAGCGAGTCCCTTCGTCATTTACGAAAATCTGAATTTCGAAACCAATGGAAATGCCCAGAAAGTCATCTTGGAAGCATTCGGGCAGAATGCGAATTATTTCCCCGATCGGTTCCAAGCCGGAAACATCAATCTATACACCTGCGACTTAGGCATCGCTACTTGGGACGACCCCAAACCCTATGTCATTTATGGTGTGCTTTACGTGGACAGTTGCGAATTGGTGATTCCCGCAGGTACAAATATCTATGTCCATGGCGGATTGGTAAACGCCGGAGGAGGTGTTTTCTACAACGATGGGCTTTGGCTTTTCGGTCCGGATAGTAAACTCAGAATGGAAGGAACACTCTCTGACCCCGTTACGGTTCAAGGCGATCGACTGGAAGAAACCTTTGATTATGTCTCCGGACAATGGGGCGGCATTCGCTTAATTACTGGAAATAATATTCATGAAATCAATCATACAATAATAAAAAATTCTATTGTTGGTGTTCGAGTAGATTCTATGGCGAATCTTGAAATCCATAATTCGCAAATCATCAATACATCCAATGCGGGGTTGTTGGGTGTTCATGCCAACATCAATGCCACGAATTCTCTTTTTGTAGAAAGTGCCTCGAATAGTGTCCAATTGGAATTTGGAGGGAATTATGATTTCAAATATTGCACTATGGCAAATTATGGTTCTGACTTGGCAGCCCTGCGGGTTACCAATATGTTATGTCTAGATGAATTGTGTGGCACTTGTATCGGTAACGATATGAATGCATCTTTCACGAATTGTATTATTACCGGTTCTAGGGATGACGAGATCAATTTTTTCACAAGGGAATGCGACAGTCCGATGTTCAACGTCAATTTTGAGAATTGCATTGTAAAAGTGGAAGAACTCCTAGAAGATTATCCCGATTTTTATACCAATAATTGCGTACCCGGCACCTGCTTCGATTTGCCTCCGGATGTCAATTTATTTTATGATTCCTTCGAATGGGATTATCATTTGGATACCCTTTCCTTTGCTGAAGGAAAAGCAAAACCCATACCCGGATTGGATACCGATTTGGATGGGATTTTGAGAGATATTGTTGTTCCGGATATGGGTTGTTATGAATATACCTATTAGGGTGTAGTAAAAAAATCAACTCCAATGTCAAAACTTATCATATTTGATATAGACGGAACCTTAGCCAATACCAAAAAAGTGGATGATGATTGTTTTATCCGAGCTTTCCAACATATTTTTAATATTGATTTAAGGGAACAAGATTGGTCAACGCTACAAAATGTGACGGATGGCGGTATTACGGAAGAAATTATTTTAAACCATTGGGGAAGGATTCCGAATAATGAGGAATATCAAAAAATGAAACATCTTTTTTTCCAATTTCTGGAAGAAGATAAAAAAAACAAACCGGAATTGTTTCAAGAAATCCCGGGAGCTTCAAAATTCTTTCACGATTTAAAAAACATCAACGGATACTACATAGCTTTGGCAACGGGTGCTTGGGAAAAATCGGCAGCATTAAAATTGTCAGCCATTGGAATAGACCCTTCTGACATAGCTTTTGCCAATGGCGATCATCATCATACAAGAGCGGGTATTATGGAACATGCCATTTGGGAAGCGAAAAAAATGTATGACATTCCTTTCAAAAAAATAATTTATTTCGGAGATGGGCATTGGGATTTTATTACTTGCAAAAAATTAAACATCCCTCTCATCGGAATTGATGTTCTTAATGATGGAAAATTAAAAAAGCTAGGTACCGAATTTGTTTTTGAAAATTTTTCAAATCCTAAAATTATTTGGAAAGCTATTGAAGAGATAAGTTCTAAGACAAATTAAATCACCCATTTAATGAATATTCTTTTTGCCCTATACTTAATAAATTAAAACCCGAACTCTGAATTCATCAAAGTTCGGACAGTCATGTTAAGGGATGACGAATTAATAATTACAGGAGATTATCCTCTAAAAAAATGGGTCACTTTATCACAACTAATTTTTCTGTTTGTGTTTTTCCACTGTTCTGAACCTGCACCCAATATATGCCAGAAGGAAACTCAGACACATCTAAATTGATTATTTTAGTTCCTTTTAATTCTTTATCTAGAACCATCATTACTCTTCCCTGCACATCTAGGATACGAATCTCAATATTCTGAAGGTCTGTTGCTTGCGTCCTTATTTCTAACTCTACATTACTTTGACTTGGATTCGGAAAGAAATTCAAGCCTAAATTATGAGATTCTACCTGAATATTCTCATTTTGAATATTTTTCCATTGCGTATTCGGACAGTCGGGTTCACCTAACACAGGTACAGGAGTTGTGTATGCCCCCAATCCAACGATACTTGGCAAATAGGGTCCGCACAACGGTGCACATGTAGGATAATGATAATCTCCTAAGGTAGACGTTGCATCTACATGAATTTCTTCCGTTAAGGATTCGAAATAATTATTGACGGGGAAATTTCCATCTCCTTGAGCATTGATTATACTTTCTTCCAATAAAATACCTACATCCATTTTAACCAAATGATTGCAATCCATTTGAACGCCTTGATTTATTACTTCATAATGATTGAAATAAATCCCCCTCGTAAATTTAGCGATATGATTCTCTATAATTCGCTGGTGTTCTAATTCCGGTGGATTATTTTCTGCTTCTGAATTATCAACAATAGCTAAACCGGTGCTTAACGGTTCTGCTCCTGTCGAGATAATGAAATTATCCAACACTTGATATGCTCTTATATTTCGGAGTCCAATACCTATCCTATTTACATCCATTATTCGATTTCTCCCAATGGTTACATCTTCACTCGACAAAAGAAAAATTGCTGTATTGAGCACCTCCACAAAAACATTTTGTTCTATCAATAATTCAGATGAGATATTGCCTCCTAAAATACCTCCAAACGTGATTTTTTCAAATTTATTCCCCTGAACAATCGGTAATATTCCTCCATGAATATCTACTGCATAAACCCCTATACCATTATTGGTAAACGCATTGGTTCGTATCCCCATATTTCCCGACAATTGATTAGCAATAAATATATTATGCAACATTACCCCTATTTGGGTAAAAGCCGGAACATCACAATAAAATTGATTGGAAACAATATTAAATAATAAATTATCATTGCTATTTTCGATAAAAATCCCTTGTCTATTATTTAAGAATTTACTGTCTCGTACTTGTATTACAAAATTAGAATTATTGGTTCCATATAAGCCGATTCTTGCTTTTTCAATCAAGGAATAATTAATAATACTAACATGACCACTCCCTTCTACCGTAATTCCTGCCCATTCATCGTTGGTATTACATTCTGAATCGGGCATCAAATCGGATCTAGAAATCACTAACACGCCCCCACTTTCTACTAAAAAACTCCCCTCATCACCAAACCGTAATGTACTGTTCGTTATGGCCAGTGAATGTTCCGACGGAATTACAATCTGTTCATTGATGTATAAATCCATATTATTCCAAGATCCATTCAATGGCACTGCAATTCCGTTGGGATCGCAGGGGTCCGGACAATATTGAACTACGTTTTGTACAAGTATCTGGGTACAACCCGATTCATCCGTTACCACTAATTGGATGGTATATTCAGAATCATTGCCCCAAGTCACATAGAAAAAGGGTTGATTGGGATCAGAAATAGCAGCAGGTGTTCCATTTGTCACAGACCATGCGTAAGCCAAATTTGGAGGAGCTGTAAAATACCCGAAACCTTCACAAAAATCAGTAGGTCCATTTATTTCAATCTCTTCCATATTCGTATCCCAACCGATATGGATTTCTTTTTGGGCTGCCATTGCTGGAGAACCATTTAAATCTACGGTTAATGAAACTGTATATGTGCCTGGTTCATCAAAGCTGTGGGTTTCTTGATTGTTTCCCGTTACAATCGTACCATCCCCAAAATCCCATTGTATACCTGAGAGGCATTGTTCTGTAGTTACCGTTACATCTAAACAATTTTCTATTATCGTAGTAAATTCGATATTAGAAGGGTCTGGAATTTTAGCTTCGATATAATCTGGAAAAACGGTTGGAGTCAAACTTTCTTCGTGCTCAAAAAGTTCTGTTTCTATTTCAAGATCATTGAATTCAGCCGACAGCTCCGGATAATTGATCACACCTATAAAAGAACTTTCTCCTGTTTTTTTCTTATAGTAAAAATAAATTTTATTATCTGGTCCTAAAATCAAATCTGGAGTTCCTTTCTTAAAAGGAAATTCGACGATCAAAGTACTTTCAGAAACATCTTGCAAATCTATTTGATGTATACCCGTTTCCCAATACCGATATAGATATCTACCATCCGAACTGAACGCTCCTTGCATGCTATATAATACCGAAACAATAGGATCATCCCCTATGGGTAAAAAATCATCAAAGATTAATTCACCCGTTGTTCTATCAAAATCGTATAATATATTTTTCTGAAAAACTTTATCTCCCTGAGGTGATACCCCAAAAACATAATAAAAGTTATTATTAGCTATGGGTTCATGAAAATGGCTGTATACCATTTCTCCATTTATGTTGGTCGAGTAGTCTAATTCATATACTAATTGATGAAAAGGGGAATGGTTCGTTGAAACAATAATCCAAAATCTTTGATTGTCGCAACCCGGAATCACTATAGGGTTAATTACTCGTATCGCTCCATTATCATCCGTGCTATAAGAAAATCCATTATTGGGGGGCAGTATGGGCTCAATCTCCGATGGAACACTGATTGTATTCGTTACGTCATCATAATCTATTACTAATCTATAAAACCCATTGTTATCAGGAGCCATGTCACTACCGCCTTCATGGGATGCACCTAGGATCAAATTATATTTTTCTCCTGTTGGAGAAGGAACCGATGCGCCAATCTGCCTATCACTTAACGATATGGGTTCTAACTCAACAACTAATTCATCATTGACATCATATAATCCTACATCTTTTCCAAAAGAAGGATAACTCGCTAAATAAAATAACATTTCCCCATTGGGGTCTGTTTGGCATATATTTGCTTCATAACTTTTATAGGGGTAGGATGTTGTATTGGCAATACCATTGGTGAAATCCAAACCGAATCCATTATTAAAATACATGACTCCCTTAGGATCAACAATGGGTTCGCAATCGAATACATTGACTATGATTATATCGGTAGCCGTCATTTCAAAAGTATTGGAGGAGGGATCGTTGTCTGTCACCTCTAGGGTAATGGTATATGACCCTGGGTTAGAAAAAGTGATTTCTGATGAAGTAGCTACTCCGTCTAAGAACCATGCTTCAGAAAAATTAGGGTTGATGATATTGGACGTATACATGGTTGGATTTCCGGTGCAAACTTGTGTATTTGGATCTTGTATTTCTGCATTCAAGATACACCCCCCTATCGGGTCTCCTAGTACTCCCACTGAATTCCATGCCTCAACAACGCTTTGTGTATGAGTACACTCAAAAATCGCTTCACTGGCTAGAATAGATGCCATTCTCATATCATGAAAAACAGGATTGCAGTTGAGGTAGTTGTAACTTTCTAATAAGATGGTAAAAGCCATGTCAAAATTAATATCTTCGGCTAATATATAAAACCAATGATTCATGACACTGCTGTTATAATGAACGCCTCCGTAATCGTTTAATTCGTTGTACGGAGGATTGATCGCCCACCAGTACGCTCCTTGATATTCTTGTGGATGGCCATAATTATTCGGATGAATGAAACTTCGAAGTCCGGGCATTCCATTTGTATTGGAAGCCAATTCACCGGCAATCCAGGGATCGATTCCGATATTGTCTTGACCTAAATAAATTGTGGCATATCGATCGACGGCAGCGGAAATAATATCAGAAAAAGATTCGTTGATCGCTCCTGATTCTCCTTGATAAATTAAACCACAGGGGCTAAAATATTGAGTAACGGCATGGCCATATTCATGAGCCGCAATATCCAAAGAAACAACTTGTCCATTAAAACTAGAATTTTCTGTACCTTGAGGTCCTGCACCATACGTTAGCACATCTCCATTCCAAAAAGCATTGTCTCTTTGTTTAAACGTTTCTCCATAATTCACAAAATTATGTATCTCTGCTCCATTATCATCAAAACTATCGTAACCGTACATACTAAACATATCATATGTAACCTGGGTTGCCCATTGTGCTGTAAGTGCTGCTGCTTGTGGTTCGGACGTAAAATCTGTAAAATCTTGATTAGAAGATGTACCTAAATCTGCAACATCATAATCTATTGACAAATCAGGCATAATATGGGTAAATATATGCTTGGAACAGTTATGCAATTCATATTCTGATGTCGCTGTATTGAGAAATGTCTGATAGCTTTGATTTCCATAATTCAATGTATGTGTATTAGAGGTTACTTCGTCATCACAGGAATGATGAATCATATTTATGGCATGCAAGACTTCAGCATCTTCTGCATTTATATATATGAGATTTTTGGTTTGAGGCACTAGACTGGACACCTCCATTTTATAGGCTAATTTATACCCCTGATCTAGTGTAGGATAATAGACCAATTCAGGTTTCGGATAAGAGGAATAATTATTGTCGTTTTTAATTTCTTTTAATAATCTTTCATAACCCGCGTTTTGCCAGGTGTACTCCCTAGCCGCAATGTGCTCCATAGCGGATTGAATTGATTGTTCTGCTGAAACCAAGGGCACACTTTCTTCTATTGATTCCGAGTTTGATAATTTATGACTGGCGGCGAAAACAATTCCATTTTTAGCATGAATGTTTACGAAATTGTTTTCTATCGGAATTTCATTTTTTAATTGTTGATAATAAGAATGGCTGAGTTCATTTTTATTTTTCTGTTTAAACAAAGAAAAATCTTTTCTAACATCCAAGCCTAGCTCTCTAGACAATTCATGTAAAACATCATCTTCTTTGACGCCTTCATCCGATTCATAATGGCTCCATTGGGTTTGTTTCTCTTGTGCAGAAAGGGAAAAACAAATGAATAATAATAGCAATGATGTAAAAGCAATTCTCGAGTTCATAAGCATTGATTTTGTGTGTGTTAAATAAATTCCTAGTCGTTCGCACCACACAAATCTAATGGGCTACTTCTTGAAAAACGATTACATTTTTCAGGGTTTGTAGAAGCTACATTCACCTTCAAAGATAAAAGCTCAAAACACGAATAAATCACAAAATTTTAACAATCAATATTTTATACTTAATATAAATTTACATTTATTAGAAAAGCTATTACAGTTTATCCTACTTATCTAATCTAGGAGTTAATTTTCTCTAACAACCAGACATCCCCTTCAAAGGGCATTCGCTCTTTTACAGCTTGTTCTATTTTATTCTCGTTTGCCTTCATCACTACTCTGGCTACTAAATTTACAAAGTTTAAATATCGTTCTTTTCTTTTTTTAGGAAAGTTCCTATCCCTAGAAAGCAAGACTTTGAAAGCATTAATTTTAGATTCCAAGACCCCCCTTTCTTTTAATTCAAAAAATATTTGAATTTCGAGTCTTCTTGCATCTAAATAAAATTGGTATTTATTATTAATGGGCGTTTTATTCAATAAATCCAGAGATTTTTGAAAATCTTTGGATTCGAATAACAACAAAGCTCTACAAAATGAGTAAATAAAATTTCTATATTTTGGATATAAATTCTTTTTATTTTTTTCTAAAAAAGAAGCTGCCTTACTTGTATCACCTAATTGAAGTAACAATTTAAATGTTACATAAAAATCCCAAGAAAACAAGAATCCTTTGTGGTAAATTAATTTCTGTTTCGCTACTTCCAAACCTAATAGAGCATGTTCTTACAAATATTTTTCTTCTCCCGTTTTATAAAATTTGACAATATGATAATATCTAGCTGTGATATAAAAGCCCAATAAATCATAAGTAAGAATATTCAATTCTTCTTATTTATGATTTA
>JAHDDR010000140.1 GCA_020629255.1 Saprospiraceae bacterium
AATTGTAATTCATTAAATAACCACAACAATGAGTGAATTATTAGGAATCGGCTCTCGGGTAAAACACCCGGCATTTGGAGACGGAGTCGTAGTAAAAGTAAATGTCGTAGCGTATCAAGTCAGCTTTATTACCTATGGCATGAAGGATGTAGGCAAGACCTACGATAAATGGGAAATCATTGAAAAGGTAGAACCCGAAGGAGGTGTTACTTTTAATGATGCCGAAAAAGCTTTGCTTAAAATTCTGAGAGCCTACAATAGTGTAGAAGAAAAAGTGGATTTGGGCAGTAAATGGGTCGGTGGAACCATGAGCCTCCAACCCAAAGATGAAGAACTGAAACCCAAGGTCGTGCCCATCGACCAATTTTTCCATAAGATTGTAATGGTCAGGGATCGTTTGAGAGTGATGGAGCAAAGAATCAATAGCAGTAATTTGACTAGTGAAGAAAAAGTGAACCTTCAACAATACATTACCCGAATTTATGGTAGCTTGACGACCTTCAATGTACTTTTTAAGAATAAGGATGATCAATTCAAAGGAGAGTCATCTAAATAATTCAAGTTGCATGGCAACTTAAGTCCATAGAACATTTTTGACTCATATTCATTTGTTACTTATGGACATAAAGCATTTTTATCAATTTGAATTCAAATTATAAATCATCTAAGATTGTATTGAAGATGAAGCATCAAATATTATTTTTAATCACCTTCCTTAGCATAGGAATCATATCATGTATCAAAGTGCCGGATCAACATGCAGGGCCACCTCCAGGCAAATGGAGGGCCGTTTTACGGTTGGATGATGTTAGGCGTCCTTTAAATACAGATGCCAAACCTAAACCCAACGAAGTGCTAACCTTCGAAGAAGTAACCCAAGGCGAACTGCCTTTTACTTTTAATATCGTTTACGACGATGCTGAAACGTTTCATCTGGAAATCGAGAATGGAGATGAAATTATAAACGTGAAAGATATTTCTTATGGGAGGAATATTGAAGAAGGGCATGATACCATCGTGATTGATTTTCCGTATTATGATTCTTATATCACGGCCATCCATGAAGAAGATGTGATCGAGGGTCGTTGGGTGGTGGAAACCCGAAAGGATTATTCCATTCCATTCATTGCCAAACATGGCAAGGGGCATCGTTTCTCTACCCTGAAAAAAGAAGCGAATTTGGATATTTCGGGAAATTGGGAAGTTACTTTTGATGTCGATAAGGAAGATCCTTACAAAGCCATTGGAGAATTCAGGCAAGAGGGCTACCAATTACAGGGAACATTCCGAACCGAAACCGGAGACTACCGGTTTTTAGATGGAACCATCCAAGGCAATAAAGTTTATCTTTCTTGTTTTGATGGTTCACATGCCTTTTTGTTCGAAGCTAAAATCCTAGAGGATGAGAGTATGATTGGTTCTTTTAGAAGTGGTAAACATTATACTTCTTCTTGGTCGGCCAAGAAGAATCCTGATTTCGAATTGGCGGATCCGAATACTTTGACCTTCTTAAAAGAAGGGTTTGAAAAATTATCCTTCTCTTTTCCCAATACGAAAGGTAAATTCATCACTCCGAATGATGATGCCTACGAGGGAAAATATAAAATCATACAAATATTGGGTACTTGGTGTCCGAATTGTGCCGACGAGACTGCTTTTCTTACTGAATATTTCAAGGCTCATCCGACTGACAAAATAGAAGTGATCGGTTTGGCATTTGAAAAACACAAGGAAGAAAACAAGGCCATTGCAGCCATTGAAACCTTCAAAAAACGGTTCGATGTACCTTATGAAGTCCTTTGGGCGGGTTCATCCAGCAAAAAAGAAGCAGCGGAAAAATTGCCCATGCTTAACCATGTGCTCTCCTATCCCACTATGATTTTCTTGGATCCCGACAACAAGGTTCTAAAAATCCATACGGGATTCTCCGGGCCAGCTACATCCAAGTACAAAGAATTTGAAGAAGAATTCCATTCATTCACACAAAAGCTGATAAAGGATTAGTATATTAGAGGTTGTTTCAAATGAATGTTTGGAAAAGATTATTGATTTCATTCATTGTTCTTTTCTTCAACTAATTTGCCCGAATATATGCACAGCCCAAATGCTTGATTACGTTTTAAAAGATTTTTCATGAAAGCCTTTCTTGTTTATTGTAAAGAAAATCAGAATATCGCTGATAATTTATCTGCCAATTTGAGTAAAGTGGGTATCCAACTCATTTTAGATACTCGCGATTTGGACAAAAGGATGGATGAATATAAATTGTTGAGTTCGCATCCGAATGCAACGATTATTCTCCTCATCAGTGATAATTTCCTCAAGGATAAGGCGTGCATGTACGAGGCATTGAATTTCCTTCAGAATCCGAGTTTGAAAAATCGGGTTTATACAATTATAACAGATGGCAAAAAAGTAAATGCCCTAGGAGGTGTTGATTATGAACCTACCCAATTCGAAAGAGTCAGTAATGTGATTCACTACATGAATTATTGGCAGGATCAATATTTGGAACTAAGGAAAAAGAAAAGGGATTCCAATTTCCAAGAAACAGAATTCTTTAATCAGGAATTACAATATATCCGAAATATTTCTTCTGAGATTGGCGAATTTCTCCGCATACTGAGAAGTACGAATTATGCCGATTATACCCTATTGCATAAAAATAAATTCGAAGGTTTATTCCGTAAAGCCAGTTGGAACAATCTTTATGCCGCATTCCGGGATCATGACATGACTGAATTGGACAACAATTCCAAATCTGAAACGGATATCAATATTGCAGATATTCCGGGCATGAATCTTTTGAACAAAACAACAGGCATTATTGAAAATAAAATAGAAACTATTCAAGAGACGTCGAACAAAATTATCGAAACACCTATTACCAACAATCCGATTGTTTCCGAAAACAATAATGAGGGTAAAATCGAATCTGTAAAAGAAATTTTACAGAATAATTTTGGAGGCATCAAAGAAACGGCCGAAGAAAAAATAAGTGATCTGGAAGAAGTTAAGGAAAACATCTTTGAAGAAAAAAGCGTAATTGATGATCTTCCTGTACCCCCCACTATCCAAGAAATAATTCCGGATGCAGAATTGGATGCAGAATCGAACATCGTTTCTAAGTTGACCGATTATCAATCTGAAAAAGAAAAAATTAAAGAAGAAATACAAGCACCCGTAGAAGAAAAACTGGACGAACTCTCTGAAGAAGAAAAGAAAATCGAAGAAGAAAAAACAGCCTTCGAAAAAGAAGGATTATCTTACCAAGATAAATCTTCTTACGAATTGTTGGTTTCTTTATTCGAAGATGATGGCTCTGAAGATTATTTCGATACGAACGGAAAAGAAAACCTTTTGAATGATGAGGTTAAAATTCAATCGGAAATAATTGAAGAAAATATAATTCTAGAAAAGGACATTGTTTCTAACAAAGAAATCATCGAGGAAAAGGTTGAAGAAATCATCGCTGACGAAGAATCCGAAAACGAACTTGAAGAAGAAGTCCATATTTCTTTTGAAGAAATTCAAGAAATAAAAGAAGAAATAGCCGCAGATAACACTCCTCATGATGTTGAGGCTGCCATTGCTTTAATCCAAGAAAACGAACCTTTGGAGGCGATGAAAACCTTAAAAGGTATTTTAGATGTCGAACCGAATAATATTAAAGCAAAATATCATTACGGATTATTGTTATCCGATTATATAAAAAATTATAAAGATGCGAAAAAACAATTTGCATCTATACTCAAATTGGATCCCAATAATATTGAAGTTCATTTGAGATTGGCCGAATTAAATGAATTGTCTGATGATTATTCCCGTGCAAAAAAACATTATGAAAGAGCCATCGATATAGATAGCAGCTATCCTGGGCTTCAATACAAATTCGCTAATTTATTATTGGATCATTTTAAAAACCATAAGAAAAAAGCGGCCAAACATTTTAAGGTAGCTTATGAACAAGATCCGAATAATTTGGATGCTTTGTACCAACGGGCCGTCATTCAAAATAAAGAGTTAGACAAACCTCATAAAGCACTTAAAAAATTACAACAAGTTGTACACTTTGATCCACAACACCCTTATGCCAACTTAGACATTGCTTTTATTTATCACGAATTAGGTAAGAAAGAATTAGCTTGGCGTTATTACCAAGATGCTTTTAAGAATAATCCCGAACTCAAAACAGAAAAAAATGATTTTATTTTCCACGTGGATCTTATCCAAGAAAATATCGAGGAAAATGAAACAATAGAAAAAGAAAGAAAGGTCGAAGAAATGATTGTCAATGAAGAAATCATTGATGAAATGAACGAGACTTTTGTTCCGACCATTCAAGAAGAAAATACTTTTCCTTTAGAAAATGATTCCCTTATTTCTACTGATTCTATCCATGAAAATAAGGAAGAAATAATTACTGATGTTTTCGATAAAGAAGAAGCCAATAAAATTTCGAATTTAATTCAAGAAATCAATGAAGATAAAGAAGAAAAAATTGAAATCGAAACGTCTTCCATCGAAGAAATTTTGGAAGAGGAAAACATCGAAGATATAATTGAAGGAGAAATTGAAGAAAACATAGTAGAAGAAGAAGTTAGTATTTTAGAAAAGGCAGAAGAAGAAATAGAAACATCTTCTTTAGAAGAATTTTTCGACAGCGAAGAAGAAATTATTGAAGAAAAAGAAAGTTCTTCTGTCTTAGAAAAAGCAGGATTGGGTCTTGCTGGTGCGGTCATTACAAATGAAATTTTTAATAAAAAAGAAGAAGAGGATATCGATGACGAATCCCAATCTATTTTAGAAGATTTGGATAATGAAATCGAAGAAATTTCTATAGAACCCGAAATAGTAGAAGAAATCGAACCGATTGTTTTAGAAAAAATTCAAGAAGAAAAAGAAATAGAGGAAATTCTTTTTGGTGATGAACCAGAAACGGTCCCATCTCCAAAAACTATTACAAAAGATATTATTTTAATAACGGGAGCTACTTCGGGCATCGGAAAAGCGACTGCCGAATTATTCGCAGCACAAGGTCATGACATCATCATTACCGGAAGGAGAAAAGAAAGGCTGGAAGAATTAAAATCCAACTTGGAAAATGAGCATGGTAACCAAGTTGATATTTTAGAATTCGATATCCGCAATTTGGATGCTTGTAAACGTGCCGTAGAAAAAATGGGTCATGTAGATGTACTCATTAATAATGCTGGTTTGGCTAAGGGCCGTTCACCCATCTACGAAGGGAATATCGATCACTGGAATACCATGATCGACACCAATATCAAGGGCTTGTTATATATGACCCGTTTGGTGGTCCCCCAAATGGTGGAACGAAGAAAAGGACATATTATTAACATCAGTTCTGTTGCCGGAAAAACTACGATTCCTCAGGACGCCATTTATTGTGCAACTAAATCTGCCGTAGATGCTTTAAGTGACACGATGCGAAAAGAACTGACACCTCATGGAGTAAGGGTTAGTACTATCAGTCCGGGAGCCGTAGGTGGAACAGAATTCCCTTTTGTACGTTGGGAAGAAAATGTAGATGCCGCAGAAAAAAATAATGCGGATAGACCGATGAATACAAAAGATGTAGCAGAAATCATTCATTTCATTGCATCACGTCCTTCGCATATTAACATTAAGGATATAACGGTTATGGGAATTCTTTTGGATGAATAGTAATATAGATATAGAGTAGTTTATCCAGAATTTTCCTTTTGTGCCATATTCAAATTTAGCATGAGCTTTATTTACTAAGTGGGGGCAATTCGATATTTAATTTATCGGCTAATTTATTTGTAATATCAAATGTTTCTACTCCATATAAAAGATTCAGACTTGATGTTTGATTTAATATATAAGTGTAATTGTCTTCTTTGGCAATTTCATTAATTTTTCCTTGAATTTCATTTAATATTGGCTGCATAAGAACCGTTTGTTTACTTGATAACTTATACTCTGTATCGGCTATCGCCTTTTGAATTTTTTGTTCTAAATCTTGAATTTCTAAAATTTTATCTTCTTTTTCTTTTGGGTTTAGTTTATTGCCTTTTTTTTGAGTCTCAGACAACTTTTCTTGATATAATTGTTGCATTTTAACAATCTCTTTTTCGAGGTCTTTTCTGTATTGGGAAAGTTCTTTTTCCACCTGCTGAGTAGGACTATAATATGCCAATATAATTTCTATATTAGTAAAGCCAACTTTAGTTTCTTGTGCATAAGTTTCCGTAGCAATGCCTAATAGAAATACACTCTGGACAAAAATCAATAAAAAATACTTTTTCATCTTTTAATACATTAATTCGATGATGGAATAGGTATACCCAATTCTTTCATCAAGACTTTTGTAATATCATTCTCTTCAGGACCATACAAGATAGTAGAAACCCCTCCACTTGTTGTCTGATTTAATATATAAGTGTATCCTTTTTCTTTAGCTACTTTATCTATAGCATTTTGCAATTTTTCAAGAATAGGAGCCAATAGTTCTTCTCGTTTGGACAATAGTTTTTGTTCTGCCTCTTGTGCAAATTTTTGGATTTCTTGATCCAACTCCATCAATTCTTTTTCTCTTTGTTCTTGTTCCAATTGAGACCATTCACTTTTTTCCTTTTCAGTAATATATTCCTCTAATCTAGATTTGGCATATTGTTCTTTGACTTGTAGCTGTTCACTTAATTTTTTTTGATATGTATTTAATGTTTGTTCTAAATTTTGAGATTCAGGCATATAGACCAAGACTAATTCAATATTAGTATAGCCAATTTTCACTTGTCCAAAACAAGCGGATGAAAACAAAAAGCTAATACAACAAAAGGCAAAAAAAGTCTTATTTTTCATATAAGTGATTTAATTTGTCCTAGTACTTACATTTTAATAATAGTTATTGACCATGGAATACATAAAAGATAGAAATTGTATTATTTAGGGAGTTCTCTTTATGGTATGGACCTAAAAATAAATAAAATTTTATATTTATGGAAATAAATATATCATTTAATTAGACATTATCAATTATCCCGTTTTTCAAAATCTTCTTTTTTACTTTCATCCATTCTGTTTTTCAATACGAATAGAAAAGATAAAAACCGTATGGTTCCCCAAACCAGAAAAACCACCATAAAAATTGAAGCTAGAAAAACAAACCAAGCAGAAACACTCATCCCTTAAAATTTTATGGCTGTTCCATAAGCTAGAATTTCGGAACTCCCTTGTAATACTGCTGAAGTCGTAAACCTAACGTTGACTACGGCATCGGCTCCTAATTTTTCCGCATCTTTTTGCATGCGTTGCAAAGCCTGTTCTCTAGATAAGGCTAGTAATTCTGTATATTCGGAAATTTCGCCCCCAACAATATTTTTCAAACTAGCAAAAATATCCTTACCGATGTGTCGGGTTCGAACAGTACTCCCCCTAGCAATTCCAAGAATGGTTTTGATTTCTTTTCCTGGAATATTTTCTGTCGTTGTAATTATCATATTATTGATTTTAAATTCGGTTTATTGCTATTATAACTCATTTAATTCCCATTTCAAATTTTCACGTGCCTTCTTCTCCCCTCTTCGAAAAAAATAATCGGTAAAATAAATTTGCTCCCGATCCAAAAAATGTTGTAATACTTTTTTTCTTCCCTTTCGGTATAGAATTTTCGGCACCCATTTATATTCTTCCCGAACTTCCGTGGCATAACTTTGGTATAATTCCAAATCAGAAGATAATATACATAAATCCAAATCCAGAAGCAATTCGGAAACCGAATGGTCTTCTATCGGTTCGTGATGCTGGGTCGCCATAATTAAATCATACACTCGACCTATATTTTCTTCATTTAAAATCCCTTCGAATTCTTTTTTAAATACTTCGGCACTTTTTTCTTCGTTATCTTTTTTCTTAGAATTATAAATTATATCGTGATAAAAAATAGCCCATTCCAAATCATCCGATGATTCTAATTCCGATTCATCCAATAATTGAAACATAGAATAAATGTGAGATAAATTATGATAACTTCTATGCGATTCAGAATAATAATTTTTAAGCGAATTAAACTTCCCTTCATCATCCATTAAATGAAAAAACCGATTTTGGAGAAATTCCATTTCGGTTTTATTCAATTCTTTTTTTATGATGGGAAAATGGTTCTTCATTATGAATAGATTAATTTCTAAATCCTTCTTCTCTTTAATTCTTGTTTAATCAATTTTAATTCCCGCCCTACTTCACCAGAAACGGAAGTATTTTCATTCGCTCTACGAATTAAATAAGGAATGACCTCATTCACTGCACCATAGGGTACATACTTCGCAGCATTAAAACCTCCCTTGGATAAATTAAAGGTAATGTGATCGCTCATCCCATACAATTGGCAAAAATTAATATGCGGATGATTATTCGGAATATCCAATTGATCTAATAATTCTGCTTGGAAATAATTCGAAAATTCGTTGTGCGTTGCATTACAAGAAGCGATGGTGTCATAATTTTCAATACAATATTGCAAGGCGGTATTAAAATCGCTATCTGTAGATTTTTTATCGGGTTGGATGGGAGAAGGATACCCTTTTTCTTCTGCCCGTTCCCGTTCTTTTTCCATGTACGCACCCCGCACCAATTTCGCCCCCAATAAATATCCCTTTTGCTTCGCCGTTTCGTGCGACTTCATTAAAAATTCCAAGCGATCATGTCGATACATCTGAAAAGTATTATACACAATGACCCGGGTTTTATTGTATTTTTCCATCATCATGTTTACCACCAAATCAATGGCATCTTGAATCCAAGATTCTTCCGCATCGAAAAAGATGCCTACCTTTTTATCCCAAGCATGATGACATACTACATCGATACGTTTCAGAGCATTGTCCCATTCCCTCTTTTCCCTTTCGATTAATTCTGATTTATTTTGGACTTTTTCCAATAAGGCAAATCGGGCGAGCCCTGTAATTTTCGCACTCACCACTGGAACACTGGTATTGGTTTCGCCAAAATCTATGGCAGCCAACGTTTCGGACATGGTTTTATTGAAATCCCTTTCGCTTGATTTCGCTTCAGCTCCATAATCCAGAATGGTTAATGTTTTATGCTCGTATAATCGGTTGATGGTTTTCTGGGTATCCACCAAAGATGTGCCGCCGCAAAACTGATCAAAAATAGTCGATTTGATGATGGATTTGGTAAAAGGCAATTTCCATTGCAAGGCTTTCATGCCTAAAGACGAACCTAATTTCACCAAACCCGGATTGTTCATGAGTCGGAACAACCTCGCTGCTTTTTTCAGTTCATCGTTCGATTTATGCTCAAAAGCAATTTTGGTATCCTTAAAATCGACGACCAAATCTGTATGTTTTATTGCCATAAGTACGTCGTGTTTGTAGGCGAATAAGTAATGATTTTAAATCACTTTCAAGCATAAAAAGGCAAGAATCGACTTCATTAACAGCATTCGCAACCGAATTATGAAGCCGTCCAAATAGACCAAGCCTTCTCTGCTTGAAGATGTAACATGTCCAAACCGTTTTGTGTTTTTGTTCCTTGCTGTTCCCCTCGTTCCAAAAATAAGGTTTTTGCTGGATTATATACCAAATCATATAAAAAGTGTTGCGGATTCATATGTTGATATGGAATATCTGGGCATTCATGCGTATTCGGATGGGTTCCTAAAGGAGTGGTATTAATAATTAAATGATGCTCCTTTATGATTTCCTCATCCAATTGTGGGTAAGTATATTTTGCCTTTTTATGGGAACGAGAAACGAAATCAAAAGAAATATTCAATTGCCTCAAGGCTTCTGCTACTGCCTTGCTGGCTCCACCCGTTCCTAAAATTAATGCTTTTTTAGGCAGTTCTTCATCCAACATTAATAATAGAGAATGTTTAAATCCGAATACATCCGTATTAAAACCAATTAATTTATTATTTATCTTTTTAATTGTATTGACTGCCCCCACCCCTTCGGCAGATTCATCCAAATCATCCAAATAAGAAATGACTTGTTCTTTGTAAGGAATGGTTACGTTCAAACCCAATAGTTCAGCCTCTTTTTCCCATAATTGGAGGAAATCTTCTATACTTGGAATGGGGTAAGCATCATACACCCAACCTTCGATGTGTTCTTTCTCGAACTTCTTGCTAAAATAAGAAGGGGAAAAAGAATGCCCCAAGGGATAACCGATAAGTCCTAACTTAGGCATGTTCTTCTTTTTTGCCGCCCATTTTTTCTAGGAGGAACACAATGGCAAATCCAAGTACACAAGCAATTATCGCATAAAGGAAATAATCATTATACCCTGTTAATTCGGTGTATTCGAAGGGGGATACATTGGCTTCTTGCAATATTTTATGGTTTTCGGAATTACGATCGCAAGAGGTTACGAATTCTCCAGTTTCCTTATTCATACATTGTGTGATTTGCCGCCAGGGCCAGATTTTATTCAAGGAGCCAATCATAAACCCGGTGAGCAAAGCCAAAGTCGGATTTTTATAATTTTTGAAGGTCCACGAAAGAACTCTGGAAAAGGTCATTAACCCGGTTATACATCCTAAACCGAATACGATTACAAGAACCAAGCTATCAAAATTGAGTGTCAATAATTCTTTTAGGGCGGGTATGATGATGGTGTACATGCCCATTAAGAGGAGGATGAAACTTCCTGATATTCCGGGTAGGATGAGGGCGGAAATGGCAATCAATCCGGAAAGGAAAACAAACCAGAGAGCTTCGTTCCCTTCGGCAGGGCTAATAAGGGTGATACCATAGGAAACCACGATGCCCACGATCAATACCAAGACTGGAACAACCGACCATTTTTCTACTTGCTTTCCGATGTATATAGCCGATGCGATGATTAATCCGACAAAAAATGCCCATAGGATTTCCGGAACTGTTTCTAATAAATGACTGATACCGAAGACTCCGATTACAACCCCTCCAAGCATTCCTCCCATCAAAAACAGCAGGAAAGAACCGTCGACGTGTTTCCAAACACCCGAGATACCTCCGTCCTTATACGCTGGCAATAATGAAGGGCCAAATGATTTGATACAGTTAAGTAATCGTTCGTAAATCCCAGTGATGAAGGCAATCGTTCCACCCGATACCCCAGGAATGACTTCCGCCATTCCCATAGCGGCTCCTTTCATGGCCAAAAACATTTTATTTTCCATGCGATATATTGAATTGGTTTTATGCTACAAAAGTAGGATTAATTCTCTTTTGAATGATTATCTTCATCCTGAAAACAATCAACTATTCTTATGACACATATTATTCTGAGCCTTGTATTGGTCAGTGCTATTCTTTTCTATTGGTTTTATTTGCTATTGAACATTACGTTTATCAATACTTGGAAACGGTATCGGCATATTTCGGGAACTGAGGGATTGGTTCGAACAGCCACCATTGTCGGTAAAAAGGAATTGGCAAATAATAATGGAATTCCTTTTCTAGAATGCGAATTCGAATTCCCTAATTTTTCGGAAGAAAACATTCGAGAAAAAATGAAGTTTTCTGATTCGAAACCTCACCTAAAACGATATGAAATCGGGCAAAAAATAGAAGTCTTATTAAATAAAGAACAAAAACCCCGTAGCCCCCTCAACCTAAAAGGCATTAATGTTACTTTCAATAAAAAAATAATTATCCTTAAAATAATAGTATTAACAGCTTATTGGGTGGGAACCATTTATTATATGAAGCGAGCCATCGAAAAAGTTTATTCCAACACGGAACATTATGAAATGATTTTAGAACTGCAAGGACTTCCAATGATGGCTTTTATGTTTCTAGGTATTCTTTTGTTCAATTTCTTTTTAATCAGAGCTATAACCAGATCTAAAAAACCCAAACATCTGGACTGGGATTTGAAATATTATGGAAAGAAGGCCATTGCCCAAATACAAAAATATGAAGATACGGGAACATTAATCAATGACAATCCTTTGGTTAGATTTCATTATTCATTCGAAGCATCAGATGGAAAAAAACATCAAGGAAGTGATGAAAAAATAATTAACAAATTGGATATCGGAAACATACCCCAAATGAAGGAAGAATTTATTTTATATTTACCCGAACATCCTGAGTCTTCAAAATTTGAAGGTGATGCTCAAAGTTTGACATCCATCAATAATTTTGTAAAAGGAATTTTCTTTTTAGTTGGAATTGTTTTTTCAGCTATTATTGTTTTTTTATTTTTCAATACGATTTCGTAAAACGTTTATAAGCTATGAAATCATTTTATTTTATTTACATAATAGGACTCATATTTTTTGTTCCTGTCCTTTTTTATTTCATTCGGAACGATGCTGCCGTAAAAGTAAATGATTTAAAATTAACACGGGGAATCATTTCCGAGGCTCCTACTTTCTCTTATCATCACGAATATCCAGAAACCATCACGGGTATGAGGATAACCATTGATTCCGAAAAAATCCCTATCGGAATTCCGGGTAAATTATTGGCAAAAGCCGATCAAGAAATCCTTTCTTTAA
>JAHDDR010000141.1 GCA_020629255.1 Saprospiraceae bacterium
GAGGTTAAATCTTCAAAAGATTGTTCCGTAATAAAATTTCCTTGCGTGTCAATTAATTTTACTCGATTTTTTTCAATGACCCTTGCTATGCCATTTTCAAAATCAAAAACTTTTTTATAAAAGGGGGGGATGACGAATCTTCCTTCTTCGTTGATATAACCACTGCCTTTTGGTGTTTTTACCCAAGCCAAACCACTGTTGAAATTACCCACCCTCGAATATTTACATTCAATGACAATTTGATTTTTTGTATTGATGAATCCCCATTTCCGACCATCAAAAACAGCTATTTTATTTTCTGAAACTTTTCCTATTTTCTGATAATTATTCGGGATGATGATTTTTCCTTCAGGAGATAACATGCCCCATTTTCCATTTTTTTTGAACGCTAACAACCCTTCGTTCAATGCTGAAATTTCATCGTATTGGGTATGGCAAACCATAGAACCCTTTCCGTCGATCAAACCATATTTTTTAGATTTTTTTTCTAGGTGCAGAATCCCTTTTTCATCTTTTCCCATTCGGGTAATGGTATGGTATTGGCAAGGCAGCAAAGTCTCTCCTGAAATGTCAATTAAGCCCCACAGGCCATTTTTTTGCACCTCGCCCGTTCCTTCTACAAAAGGTTTGGCGGCTCCGTATGTAGGCTCTATTTTCAATTGTGAAGTAGTATCAATATAACCCCAAGTACAATCCTTGCAGATAACATCTGGCAAATATTTAGGAATATAACTAAAATCTCCGAGCTTATATCGGCCATAACTGCCAATGAGGAATTCCTCCAAATTACCGATAATATAGTCGCTGTTATTTTTGGCGGCACTTAATTTTCCATTCACAGCCAAGGGAGCTATCCCCTCAGAAAATTCACCAATATAAGAATGATCCTTTGTAAGTATTTTTCCATTCTTATCAATCAATCCATGATAATTATTATTGAAAATAATTCGGGCAACCGGATTGGTTTCAAAATCGGAAAAACGGATTTCTCGTAAATTGATTTCTGTAGTAGGCAATCCCATCAAATGGTTTACGATACAAAATTGTTGTTGGAACCTGACCGGGAAATTATCGAAAAATTGTTTGCTGTTTTTCCGGTTGAAGGCAAGGGTCATTCCATGTTCCCGATGTATTTCTATAAAATCAAAAAGAGGAGCGATTTGTATTTTTCCATCATTAATTTTTCTTAAACCCCATTTCCCTTTTTCAGGTTCATAAAACCATTCGAAATAGGTAAGTTGATAATTTTCCTTTATATTTAATTCATTATTATTTTCCTTATTCTTAATTTTAATGGAGTGGTAAGAATTAAATTCATCTTCTTTTTTCAAACCATTTTTTGTAATGGCAAAAATGATTTTTCTTTTTCCTTGGTATGCGTGTATTTCAGTATCTTTTTCTTCGAGTTTATCATAAAGGGGTTCCTGCGATAAATTTCCTTGGAAATCCAAAAATCCAAATTTATTCTCCTCATTTTTAATAATGGCAAATGATTCTTGTACCGGAGAGATATAATCATAAATGGCAGGGCAAATCATTTCATTATTAAGATTTACAATGCCCCATTTCCCATTTAAATTTATGCGCAACAAATGTTTTCCAAATAATCGGATTTCTTGAAAAGAAGCAGGAAGAATAATTTTTCCTTGATGATTAATCAATCCGACTTTATTATATTTTTGGAAAATGATTTTTTCATCATTTAAAGGAAAATAATTTTCGTAAAATTCATTGCCGATGAATTTATTTTCTTTAATTGAAAATAAATAACAATTTTCTTGCTTATAAATTAAAATGAATTGATTGTTGGATATTTTGTAATTGGAAAAAATACCCGGAAATATTTCTTGACCACTCGAATCGATGGCTCCCCATTTATATTTTTCTTTTACCAAGAATAAATTAGAATGGATGATTCGGATTTCTTTATATTTTGGAGAAGTAATTTGTTTTCCTTTAATTTGAAATAGTCCACGTTTTTTATCAGAGGATACAAGGAAATAATTCTCATCTTTAATTTGGATTTGATCGTATTTAGGAGGAACCAATATTTTACCCTGTAGATCAACAATGCCACATTTTTCTTTTATCCAAAATTTGATATATGTTTCTGAAATCGGAGAAACTTTATCGTATTGTTCAAGGATCGTTTTTTTTTGCCGATTAATGATTTTCCAAGAATCCTGATGCGAAATCCCGAATAACTCATTATTGATTACTCGGATATCTTCGAATTGTGGAGAAAAGAGCCAAGCACCATTTTTTTGTATCAACCCGGCTTTCCCTTCTTTTTGGACCACAGCATAATTGTATTGATTGAATTGTCCAATGGCATCATATTGTGTGGGTACAATAACTCTTCCCTGTTCATTAATGAGCCCCCATTGTCCTCCTTCCTTGATGGGATAAAGGCTTTGTGCCATACAAGTAAGGCTTAAGCACAAGAAAATACAAAAGGATATGATTCTGCTCATTTTAAAAAAGTAGAAAATGGTTTAAATATCTTTGGATAATTAAAACGTAAAAAAACAAAAATAATTTTTAATTCCTTTTGCCTATTGTTGGGTGATGGACTTGAATTAACGAATACGGTAATAATCAAGCAACCTCTAATTTAAAATAGTTTTCAAAAGAATTTGGGATGAGAGCTAATTTTTTTAGGGAATCCCCTTTGGCAAATGAAAAACAAGCCAAAACAAAAATCTTATACCCCCGAACATGGATTTCCCATTCATTTCCCTATTTTTACGGCATAATCAGTCGGAATGAGTAAATACAAAGGGGGAATTGTTGCTGCTGGTCATGAAGTCACGGCTCAAATGGCTGTAGATGTGATGAAAGAAGGAGGAAATGCCTTCGATGCCGCAGTCGCCGCCATCATTGTAGGTTTCAATTCCGAACCGTGTATGAGTTCTCCCGGAGGAGGAGGGTTTGCCAATATATTCACTAAAGATGGGCATTCCGAAATACTTGATTTCTTTTGCCAGACTCCCATTCATAAATTATCTCCCGAAGATTCCCATTTCTATCCATTTACCATCAATTTTGGAGAAGCACAAGAAGATTTTTATATCGGACATGGCTCTCATGCAGTACCCGGTGTATTGGCAGGGGCCTTCAAAATGCATGAATTATATGGAAGGCTACCTTTAAAAACTATATTTGAACCCATTATAGACATAACTAAGAAGGGTATTCCTCTAGATCCTTTCCAACACATGGATATCGTCTTATTGGAAAATATGATGAACCAATCTCCTCGGGCAACCGAATTGTATTTTAATCAAGGGCAGCCTCTACAAGTAGGGGAAACATTGCTAATGCCTCAACTAGCTGATTTTTTAGATGCTATTTCTAGAGAGGGAACAGATTTGTTTTATAAAGGGGAAATTGCCCAAAAGATTTGTGAGGATAGCCAACAAATGGGTGGTAATCTGAGAAGAGAAGATTTTGAAAACTATAAAGTGATACGCAGGAATCCTATTCAAATTGATTATAAAGGGAAGAAAGTCCATACGACTACTTTTCCTTCTTTAGGAGGAGCTATCATTGCACTTGGACTAGGGGAATTGAGCCGAACAGAGGAAATAGATGGTTCCTATTTATCCCAAAAACATTTGGAGCGGATTGTTCCTATCCTAGAAAAAATGGAATTCACCCATAGAAACCCTCAAAATCTAATCCGCCATCTTGAGTTATATGAAAATATACTTTTTTCAAAAAAATGGGGAAGTACAACTCACTTCAGCATTTTGGATGGCGAAGGAAACGCGGTTGCCGTTACCTTATCGAACGGAGAAGGCTCCGGCTATATGATTCCAGGAACCGATTGTTTGATGAATAATATGCTGGGAGAAGCAGCTTTATTGCCCGAAGGATATTTTAGTTGGAAGGAAAATTCAAGGCTTTTCTCTTTGATGTCCCCGACAATAGTAAGCAATGGAAAAGGTGAGGTCGAAATCATAACTGGCACGGGTGGAGCAGGTCGTATACCCGGTGCCATATTCCAAGTTATCCATTATTTATTGGATTATGGTTTAGATGTCGAACAGGCTGTTCATGCTCCAAGAATGCATCTGACCGAAGAAGTACTAAATGTAGAACCCGGTTTTTATGGAAAACCCCGAACAAATGGAAATTATACTTGTTCTGTTTGGGAGAAGTCCCACATGTATTTTGGTGGCGTGCATACTATACAAAAAAGTAAAGGCAAGGCTGTTGGAGTAGGGGACAAACGTCGGTACGGAGTAGTAAGAGAGGTTATTTAATAACCATAAAAGATAAAAAACCAAAAAGAATAATGAATAATTCAAATAAGACGATTCTTCTAGTTGATGATGAACCGGACATATTGGAATTCTTAACCTATAACTTAGAAAAAGAAGGGTTTAAGGTCGCTACAGCTAATGATGGAGAAGAAGGGATGAACAAAGTGAAGTCCTTATCTCCAGATATGGTCATCCTAGACATTATGATGCCAAAACTGGATGGAGTAGAAGTTTGTCAGCGATTGAGGGAAGATACGAGTAATGAAGATTTGCTCATTGTTTTTCTGACAGCAAGGAATGAAGATTATTCCCAGATTGCAGGGTTTGAAGTTGGGGCAGACGATTATATCACCAAACCGATAAGACCCAAGGTCTTTGTTTCTAGAATCAAAGCCTTGTTTCGGAGGAACACCCGTACCATTACCCAACCGGAGGCATCAGACAAATTAATTCTCGGTGATTTGGAAATTGATAGAGAAGCTTTTCTTATACGAAAGGGAAATGAAGAAATCCAACTCGCCAAAAAAGAATTCCAATTACTCGAATTATTAGCAACGAAACCGGGTAAAGTTTTTACTCGCAAAGAGATTTTCGATAAGGTATGGGGAGCAGAAGTGATAGTAGGCAACCGTACAATTGACGTACATATTCGTAAATTGAGGGAGAAAATAGGAGATTCATACATTAAAACCATTAAAGGGATTGGCTATAAGTTCGAATTCTAAAAGGCAGTCTAAAAATCCGACACCAAGACAATTAGCTATATATGCTTCGCTGCTAATTGCCATATTCCTATTTGGCATGATGGGGCTTTCCTATACCTTTGGATGGCTACAGATACAAGTCATTTACATTCCTATTTTTTCCATTTTGATTTTCGGGATTAGTTATATCACAATCCTCCAAGTATTGGATCGCTACATTTATAGGAAAATCAAACTCATTTATAAAATAATAAGCAAATCCCAAGCAGATATGAACCTCCAATCCGACAGAATGGATCTCGGAGCGGATATACTTTCCGAAGTAGGTGATGATGTGGAAAATTGGGCAGATTCCCAAGCCAAGGAAATTAGCGAATTGAAAAAACTCGAAGAATATAGGAGGGATTTTATGGGAGATATTTCCCATGAACTGAAAACACCCATATTCAATATACAAGGTTATTTGCACACATTATTAGATGGAGCATTGGAAGACGAGAAAATCAATCGGCCTTATCTGAAGAAAGCGGCAAGGAACGTCGAAAGACTTCACTCCATAGTTCAAGATTTGGAATCCATATCAGTACTAGAATCCGAAGCGGCAGAATTGGATATACAAAAATTCAACATCAAAGATTTGTCATTACAAGTCTATGAAGAACTGTATATACAAGCCAAAGACAAAAATATTACCCTCAGTTTCAAGAAAGGTAGCGAAGTAGGGTATCTTGTTTCCGCCGATAAAGAGAAAATTAGCCAAGTTTTGGTAAACCTCATTTCAAATTCGATAAAATATGGGAAAGAGAACGGAACAACCCAAATTGGCTTTTATGATATGGATAAGGTGATATTGATAGATGTGGAGGATAACGGGATCGGCATCGCCGAACAACACCTCAAACGTTTGTTCGATCGGTTTTATCGAGTGGATAAGAGTCGTTCTAGAGATGCAGGAGGCACAGGTTTGGGTTTGGCAATTGTCAAGCACATTTTAGAAGTACACAAACAATCGATTTCTGTACGAAGTACAATAGGGGAGGGAACTACATTCAGTTTTACACTGAATAAAGCATAATGGCTTCTAGTGTTTAGATACGTTTTCTTTTACCCTTTCCACTAAATCCATCAGGAAGTAGACATCAGGCATGTGTAATTCCGAAGATTCCTGCGTAGTCGTATCTATCGTAGTTGGATTCATTCCATGATCAATCTCTAGGGTGTTGAGAAAAGAAAAACTCAAAAAGCTTAAACTAACAATAGAAAATACAATAATGGTTTGAAAGCGATTTTTTTTCATGATAATGTTAGAGGCTTAATATTCTTAACATAAAGATAACTCAAATACGAAGAAAAAGGCTTTTTATTGG
The DNA here is from genome assembly GCA_020629255.1 of Saprospiraceae bacterium. Taxonomy (GTDB): domain Bacteria; phylum Bacteroidota; class Bacteroidia; order Chitinophagales; family Saprospiraceae; genus JAHDCE01. Next base: position 6,340 of record JAHDDR010000141.1, read on the forward strand.
ATGAATGAAGTAGTTTATCCGTCTAAAAACCTTAATTTTATCTAAAAGACACACGAAATAAGGCTAATGTTGCATCTATTTTCTGGATTTGTTCAAAAATACTTGCCTGCGAAACCTAAAACCCCTAACTTAGTTTGTAAATTAAACTAAGTGATGCTTTTTACCCAACTTTCTTTACTGACGGATCTTTATCAACTAACCATGGCATATGGCTATTGGAAAAATAATCGCCATAAAAATGAAGCCGTTTTTCATCTGTTTTTCAGAAAACACCCGTTCAAAGGAAATTATACTATTGCTTCCGGATTGGAGTATGTCATCCAATTTCTTAAAGAATTCAAATTTTCAGAAGATGACATTCAATATCTATCTGGTTTGAAATCCTCCTCAGGAGATAATTTATTCGAAAAAGAATTTTTAGATGAATTAGCCACCCTGACTTTCGAATGCGATATAGATGCCGTACCCGAAGGAACAGTGGTCTTTCCGCATCACCCACTTCTTAGGGTGAAGGGACCCTTAATCCAAGCTCAATTAATAGAAACGACCTTATTGAATCTCATTAATTTTTCAACCCTTATTTCAACAAAATCGGCACGAATTTGCCAAGCAGCACAAGGAGATTCCGTCCTTGAATTTGGTTTGAGAAGAGCACAAGGTCCTAATGGTGCTTTAATGGCGACGAGGGCATCTTACGTGGGGGGTTGCCATGCAACAAGTAATGTATTGGCAGGGAAATTATTCGATATTCCGGTGAAAGGAACACATGCCCACAGTTGGATCATGAGTTTCGATTCGGAAATGGAAGCTTTTGAAGCTTATGCTGCCGCTATGCCCGGAAATTGTATTTTCTTGGTGGATACTTATGATACTTTGGAAGGAGTGAAAAAAGCAGTAGAAGTAGGAAGAAAACTTCGGGTAAAAAGCTACGAAATGGGAGGTATCCGCTTGGATAGTGGCGATTTGTCGGAACTGAGTATCAAGGCTCGCCAAATTTTGGATAATAATGGCTTCCCAAATGCCAAAATAGTAGCCAGTAATGATTTGGATGAATACCGAATCAAAGAATTGAAGGACAAAGGAGCAAAAATAACCGTTTGGGGGGTGGGAACACGCTTGTCTACTTCCTATGATCAACCCGCACTAGGAGGCGTTTATAAATTGGCAGCCCTTCGGAAAGAGGGTAGAGAATGGGAATATCGAATCAAATTATCCGAACAAAAAATAAAAGTCTCTAATCCTGGGATATTGAATACAATGCGTATTTTTAGAAATGATAACCCAGTTATGGATGTGATGATCAATGAAGGGGAATCCAAGGAATTGAAAGAGTGTAGAACCTTCGAAGGAGAAGAAATTTCTTTCGATGTTGAAAACGGAGAGTTATTGCTACAACCTATTTTTAGGAAAGGGAAGCAAATATATCATCCACCATCCATACATGAAATGAGGAACCGTACATTGGAGCAATTAGAAAAATTCAAAACCATAGAAAATTATCCTTCGGGCTTGGAAAAAGGCTTGGACGAATTGAAAAACGAATTGATACAAAACGCAAAGAAATAGAATCATGCCTTATACTTATGAATATCCACGCCCTTCGATAACCGTAGATTGTGTTATTTTCGGCTTGGATAAAAAAGAACTCAAAGTTTTATTGGTCAGGAGGGGAATAGAGCCATATTTCGGTCAATGGGCATTGCCCGGTGGCTTTGTAAATATGGAGGAAGATTTGGAAACGGCAGCCCTAAGGGAATTAGAAGAAGAAACCGGCGTGAAGGATGTTTTCATAGAACAACTGTTCACTTTCGGAGATTTGGGCAGGGATCCCCGAGGAAGGGTCATCAGTGTGGCATATTATGCGTTGGTAAATTTGGGGGAACATCCCATCCATGCCTCATCCGATGCCGAAGATGCAGCGTGGTTTATCTTAGACAATTTACCCGAACTGGCCTTCGATCATGATAACATCATGGATACGGCTATCAAGAGATTAAGAGGAAAGGTCGTGTATCAACCCATCGGTTTCGAATTATTGCCGAATAAATTCACATTGACTCAATTACAGAACTTATACGAGGTCGTTTTAGGAAAAAAAATCAATAAGCGGAATTTCAGAACCAAAATCATGAAAATGGATATTCTGGAACAAATGGAACAACAACAAAATGTATCCCACCGTCCAGCATATCTATATCGCTTCAATGAAAAAAAATACAATGAATTTCTAGAAAAAGGATTTGTATTTGAAATCGGGGGCTTTGTAAAAAAAGAGAAAAATGAAGAATAAATCAGTACGGAAATATCAGGTTAGAATATTTATTCCCATTTGTATATTGGGATTGATGCTATTTTCTTCCTGTTGGCCGGACAATCCGGAAATCGAACAACCCGAACCCCCTCCTCCCATAGAAAAAGATTATCCGGAAACAAATTATAAATGGGGATTTATGGATCCAACAGGGAAAACAGTCATCCCTGCTCATTTTGATGATGTCGAAAATTTCAAATCCGGTTATGCCCCTTTTAGGAAAGGAGCCAAATGGGGGTATATCAACAAACAAGGAGAAGTGATTATTCCTCCGCAGTTTCGTGCGGCATGGCCTTTCAATGAAGAAGTGGCAAGAGTGACTACATTCGAAGATAAAATGGGGTTCATCAATGCACAAGGCGATTGGGTGGTTCCTCCTCGTTTTGATAATGTCCAAGATTTTTCTGAAGGATTGGCAGCGATAGAAGTGGAGGGGAAACATGGTTTTATTAATAAAAGAGGAGAAATGGTCGTGCCCCATATTTATGATAAAGTAAAACCCTTTAAAAACAAAAGAGCCGTCGTTCGGAAAATCAATAAAGAAGGTTTGATCAATGAAAAAGGCGAAGAAATCATAGCTATTGAATACAGTAGGATACACGCCCCCAATAAGAATGCCATTCGGGTAAAACAAGGGAAATTATATGGCTTTTTTAATCAGGATGGAGAACAATTTATAGATTTCAAATACCAATCAGCACTTGATTTCAAAAATGGTATCGCTCCGGTAAAATCAGAAGGGAAATTTGGCTTGATGAATGGAAAGGGGGAATGGGTCAAAGAACCCGAATATCAAAATATTTGGGAAGGGAATGATTCGCTTTGGTGTGTCGAAAAGAATAAAAAATTCGGCTTTATCAATCATACAGGCGATGAAATCACCCCGATACATTATGAACAGATTTATGCCTTTTCAGAAGGATTGGCTGGATATATGATGAACAGCAGGTGGGGTTTTCTGAACGATAAAGGTGAAGAAGTCATACCTCCTTCTTTTGCCCTGATTTGGGGGCACAAAGAAGGCTTGGCAAGAGTGGCGACCCAAGAAGGCATTTATTTCATTGATAAAACAGGAACCAAGGCTTTCCATCCCCAAAAAAGGGATATCCGTGATTTTTGCGAAGGACTTGCCCGATTCCAAGCCAGATAAATGAAGCATAGATAATGAAGGCTCTCATATTAGTTGATATTCAAAACGATTTTTGCCCAGGAGGAGCATTGGAAGTGACCGAAGGAGATAAAGTGGTGGCCATAGCTAATGCCATTATGGATAAATTCGATCTCATTATAGCCACCCAAGATTGGCATCCGGCCAATCACGGAAGCTTTGCGGCCAATCATCTTTGGCGAAAACCGGGACAAGTCATCGAACTCAACGGATTGGAGCAAATCCTTTGGCCGATGCATTGTGTCCAAGAAAGCTTTGGAGCCGAATTCCATAAAGATTTGAATACGGAAAAAATCAATAAGATTTTCCAAAAAGGAACCGATGTGGAGATAGACAGTTATAGCGGTTTTTTTGATAATGGTCGGAAAAAATCGACGGGGCTATCGGATTATTTAAAGGATTTAAAAATAGAAAAAGTCTACGTAATGGGCTTGGCTACAGATTATTGTGTTAAATTCACAGCCCTCGATGCCTTGGAGCAAGGTTTTGAAACTTATGTGATCAAAGATGGAACGAAAGGTGTTAATATGCAACCCAAAGACTCCAAAAATGCTTTGCTTGAAATGAAAGAAGCTGGAATACATATCGTAGATTCATCCGAAATATCATAAAATCATACAAAATGGGTCAAATTATTTTTCCTAAATATTAAACCCTTTGAGATATTTTGAAGTCTTAATATGTAGTGATGTCATCATCACATTTCTAAAAAGAATTCTATCAATAAAAATAAGAATGATGAAAAGATTGTTGCCCTTACTATTAATTTGCCTTTTGGCGGTTTCTACAGCCGTTCAAGCCCAGCATAAACGCCACCATGGTGGTAAGATGAATTTGGAACGCTTAAAAAGTGAACTAGAACTGTCTGATGAACAAATTTCGAAAATGGAAGCCATGAGTGAAGAGCTTCGTTCCGAAATGATGGAAGTGAAGAATCAAGATATTCCTCACGAAGAAAAAAGAGAACAACTCAAAGCCATTGGAGAAAAGAAAAAATCCATTATGGATGAAATTCTTACGGAGGAACAACAGGAGAAATTAAAAACCATCCAGGCTGATAGGGATCAGATGAGGGAAAAGAAAAGAGCCGAGAGAATGGAGAAGATGAAAGAGAAACATGAGGCGATGAAACCCATGATGGAGGAAATGAAAGCCTACCATAATAATAATATTGCTCCGGTTATTTCTGAGAAAAGAGCAAAGCTCGATAAGGAAATGAAACGCAAAGACAGAAAGAAAGTGGAGGAATTGAGAGTCGTTGCCCAAAATGTGATGGAAGAAATGAAATCCCACCACGAAGAAATGATGAAGAAAATGGAAAATGGTGAAAGGTCGGAAAGAGGACATGGCAAACCACCACATCATGGCAAACATCATAAAAAAGGAATGATGGGCAAGATGGGAGGCAAAGAAATGATGGCAGTCATGAAGTTATGGAAAGATCACCAAGAAGATTTCGAATCGGCTCTAGAAATGACAGAGAAATATGCAGATGATATTGATCAAGTTATGGCGGAAATGGAAGGTGACCATAAAAAATGGAAAGAGGGTTTGAAACAAATCAAACAAAAATACATGCCCGAAAAACTTCGTTCGTCTAAAGGATCTTGTAAAGGGAAAAAAGAAGGTAAGTCTTCTTGTACCAAAGGAGCACCCGAAAAATCTTCTTGTACAAAAGGTGCAGACAAATCCTGTTGCAAAGGGGCATCTGAAAAATCATGTTGCCCTAAAGGAGGTTCTACCTGTGAGAAAGGAGATAAGAAAGACTGGGGCGAAATGAAATCCAAATTCCAATCTTTTAAAAGAGTCGCCTTTTTATTGATGCCTACAGAAATGTTGGAAGAAGAAGTAAAAAGAGAAGTCCAACCATTAATGGTACTAGAATCCAAAGTATATCCCAATCCATCTTCAGATTCTAATACAATTGAATTCAGAGTGGTCGAGTCTGGAAAATACCGTGTGGAATTATACAGCAAAGAAGGGAAACAAATCAAAGTGGTGGCGAATGAAAAAATGGAAGCAGGGGTTCAATCCCTTCAAGTGGACTTGAGTTCCTTGCCCGCCGGTTCTTATTATTATCTGATTACAGATGGAAAATCTACCCAGAATACAGAGCAATTCATTAAGAGATAAACCTGGTAGAATATAAGTTTGAATCTCAATCCAAAAAAGAAACAATGCCGTTCACCTTGCAGTGAACGGCATTGTTATTGAATAGAGATTCACAATATTTATTACTTTTGTCAGCCGATGTTGAGCATTTGACATCAGAATACATTTATATTTGTCCTCTCGAAAGAGATACATACGTTTTCAATTTTATAAAATCATCAGCAAGTAAATGGCTAAGAACCTTCTTATTGTAGAGTCACCGGCTAAAGCAAAAACGATAGAGAAATATCTAGGTAAAGACTTCGTGGTCAAGTCGAGTTACGGGCATATCCGTGATTTGGACAAAGGCAACAAGGCGGTAGATATCGAAAATGGATTCAAACCTAAATACGTCGTTTCTCCAGAAAAGAAAAAAGTAGTCAAGGAACTCAAGGACTGGGTAAAGAAATCGGAAGAAGTTTGGTTGGCGACGGATGAAGACCGAGAAGGAGAAGCTATTTCTTGGCATTT
>JAHDDR010000142.1:0-9316 GCA_020629255.1 Saprospiraceae bacterium
TTTTGTCTTAGTACATAGAATTCTTCGGGCGTTAATTCTTTTTTCCAATCTTCTTTTGACTTATTTTTTAAATCATCCATATTATTATCCTTGTTCTTCAAAAATAGAATAAATTTGATAATTATTTTTTATCCGACTCATTTGAAATGAAAAACATATATATCACCATTTTGTTGTTATTCCTTGGAATTATTTTGATGGGACAAAATACTTCCAAGGATGGCAAAGCATTCACATCTCCTCATGATGTAATTTATAACCATCTCTATTATTTGCAGCCTGATACGTACCAACCCAAAATATCGGCAAAAAGTATTGCTAATGAAGGAGGGGAAGTAGCAGAAGAGCAAGCCATAAAAATCAAACAGATTTTGGATGCCAAAGGATTGTTTGTCGTGATGTCCAAAATTCCCGGGCATAATACAAAAGATACCATTGAAGAGAATACTTATATTTTATTTCCTGATGAATTTCCTGAAATTTATGTGGAAAAAAGAAACGGGCGTTGGCTCTATTCTAATGAGACGATCGAAATGATTCCTCTCCTACATAAAAAATTATATCCTTTTGGTAGCGATGCATTATTGAATGTTTTTCCAAAATTCGGCAATGGAAATTTTTTAGGATTAAAGGTATGGCAGTATATCGGGTTTGGTATATTTTTAATTTCTGCTTTATTATTCTTTTTATTCGTATCAAAAATTATTGATTTCATTTTATCCAGAATGGCGAAAACCCGATTGGGGCAGGAATTCGGGGATCATGATTTTGTACACAAAATGGCAAGGCTGTTGGGGTTGATATTGGCGGTAAGTATGTTGGATTTATTTTTACCCGTATTGCAACTTCCTATACATGTATCCCGTTTTATTTATTTGCTTCTTGATGTTTTAAAATATGTTTTTGTCCTTTTACTAGGATTAAGAATTGTTGATTTGTTAATGGCATATGCACAAAAATGGGCAGAGAAAACCGAATCGAAAATGGACGATCAACTCTTGCTGATTGCCAAACGATTTTTGCAAATAGGCGTTGTGGTTTTTGGGCTAATCAGTATTCTAAATCGCTTGGATGTTAATGTTACCGCCTTGTTGGCCGGGGTGTCGATTGGTGGTTTAGCGATTGCTTTGGCAGCTCAAGATTCGGTTAAAAATTTAATAGGGGCATTAATGATTTTTATTGATCGTCCCTTCGATGTTGGAGACTATATCATTGCAGGTAGTGTACAAGGCGTTGTGCAAGAGGTAGGATTTCGTTCTACGAAATTATTGGCTTCTGATACTTCATTGATTTCTGTTCCGAATGGGAAAGTAGCCGATGAAGTGGTGAATAATTTAGGACGTAGAGTGTATAGGAGATATAGAACCCAATTGGGAATCAAATATGACACTCCGCCAGAATTGATTGGTTTATTCGTAGAAGGAACCGAGGAAATTCTTCGGCTACATCCACATACTTTAGATGAAAAAACAGAAGTACATCTGAATAATTTCGGACCTTCTTCCTTGGATGTTTTTATGCAGACTTTCTTTACCGTAGAGGGCTGGTCGGAGGAACTAAGGAGCAAGCATCATTTAATGTTGGAGATAATCCGGTTAGCTAAAATGTTAGGGATTGAGTTTGCATTTCCGAGTCAAACACTTTATATTGATAAAATGCCCGAGGAAAAAAATATGACAAAAAATGCTTCGGTTGAAGATAAAAAGGAAAAAATGAAACACTTTTTAGAAGAGTATAGAAAAAAATTAGAAGAGTGATTTTTATGATTAAAATTAATTAGTTTTGGTTGATCGGTTTATACAGTTTATTAATTGGATTTTTGATTCTATTTTTCTTGTTTATTCTAAAATAGTTTCTGGAATTAAGAAACTACTAGGGAAAATACAATCCCTTGTTTTTAAAATCGCTTCTGGTTGTAAAAAAATATTGGATAAAGTAATTAAAGAAGATCAAAGAGAAAAATTAAGAATCATCATTGATGAATCCGATACTACAATTGGTCGTCGTTTCGATACCATCATGATTATCATTATTTCTTTAAGTGTTTTAGTGGTTATTTTTGAAACGGTTGCCGAAGTGAAATCTGCCTATTGGTGGATATTTTTTGTTTTAGAATGGATTTTTACCATCATCTTTACCCTAGAATATATTTTCCGATTATATAGCTCTAGAAACCCCTTGAAATATGCGACTTCATTTTTTGGAATCATTGATTTATTATCGATTATCCCGACTTATTTGGGTTTGTTTTTAATCAATGCCCAAAATTTAATGATAGTAAGGGCTTTGCGGTTGCTGCGAGTATTTCGGATTTTTAAGATGGGGCATTTTGTGAAGGAAGGATCTATAATAGTAGATGCCTTAAAAGCGAGTAAAATAAAAATTTATGTTTTTATTTCTTTCACATTATTGATTTCGATTTTAATTGGCTCTTTGCTTTATTTGGTAGAAGGAAGAGTAAACCCGGGTTTCGATAATATTCCGAAAGGAATTTATTGGGCGATAGTAACGCTTACTACGGTTGGATATGGAGATATCGCACCCATTACCCCGTTAGGGAGGTTTTGTGCCCTCGCGATTATGATCATGGGATATGGAATTATTGCGGTTCCTACTGGAATTGTAACAGCAGAAATCAGCAATAAAGTTTTTCAACGTTCGATTACTCCTGTTGAAAAAGATTGTAAAAGATGTGCTGAAAAAAAACATTTGGAACAATCGAATTTTTGTCATCGATGTGGGGAACCATTAGAAAACGAAGGATAAAAAACAAAAGGGTTTTTCGAAAGAAAAACCCTTTTGTTTTTTATTTAAAACCGATACCCGGTTTGATGTCTTCTTCCATCAAATTGAAATCGCTGACATCATCTAATGATACAGTATATATCATGTGTTCTGTTCGTTTTTCTGGAGGGAGATCCGCCATTCTCAGATGTTGTTTCTTAATCGCTTCTGCCACGATTTTCCGAATGGTCCTTGCATTTCCGAAATATTTATGTTTATTACTTAATAAATGGCTGATGTATTTTTCCAAAGACTCTTTTGCTTCGTCAGACATTTTTAAATCTTCTTGTTCGAACATTAATTCCCCGATTTCCAATAACTCGTTTGCAGAATAATCTTCAAAAACGAATTGCTTGTCGAAACGAGACATCAAGCCCGGGTTTGCTTCTAGAAATTGATCCATTTCTTTCGGATAACCTGCCACAATAACCATGAATTCACCTCTTAAATCTTCCATGGATTTCAAAAGCGTTTCTACAGCTTCTCTTCCGAAATCGCCACCGCCACCGGCGGTAAGGGCATAGGCTTCATCAATAAATAATCCGCCTCCCTTTGATCTTTCAATCACTTCTCCGGTCTTGATAGCGGTCTGTCCGGTAAAACCAGCTACCATATCTTTTTTATCAACCTCTACTACATGGCCCCTCTCCAGAATACCTAAAGCTTTATATATCTGAACGATAATTCTTGCTACTGTTGTTTTACCTGTTCCGGGATTTCCTTTGAAAACCGTATGTAACGAAAATGACTTTTTAATATCCTTTCCGATTTCCCGATAATATCGAACCAATTTTGCGGTTTCCATTACCTCTTGCTTGATGTTGTCCAAGCCGACCAGTTCGTTCAACTGTTTGAGGGTTTCATTGAAGAGGGCATCATCAATGGGAAGTAATACATTTTTACCTTCTCCATCTCGGAAGGCTCTCAAAATATCTTCTTTCTCTATCGTGGATAATTTTTCTTTATCCAATTTATCCAAATCGGCATGTTCCTTCATGAGCCGAAGTCCCATGTTCTGTTTGGCTTCATCGATAATCCCATTCACAAAGCGGGCATTACCAAAATGAGAATCCCGATTTCTATATGCTTCCACGACTTTTTTATAAAGAACCTCCTTGGCTTCTTCCTCCAACAAAATACCGGATTTATTGGCTTTGTATTCTGAGATTTCCATCAATTCATCCGGAATATAATCCGGGAAAAAAAATACATTTCGAATTCTTGAACTCAGGCCCGGGTTCGAATTCAGGAAATTCTGCATTTCCTTGGGATACCCAGCACATATGATAGCCAAATCGCCAGGACCATCAGATAGTTCTTTGAGCAGAACTTCGATAACCTCTTTTCCGAAATCTTTGGAATCATCCCCCCTATTGGTTAGGGCATAAGCCTCGTCAATGAAGAGGATGCCTCCTCTTGCTTTCTCGATTGCTTTTTTCACTTTTGGTGCAGTCTGACCAATATATTCACCTACCAATTCTACTCTTCCTACTTCATGCACCTTATCTGTAGATAAAAGCCCAAGACTGTTATAAATCTTGCCCAACATTTTGGCAACGGTGGTTTTACCCGTTCCCGGATTACCCATGAAAATGCTGTTCAGGTTGAATTTTGTATTTTCTTCAAACCCTTTCTCCTTTCTGATTTTTAAGAACTGCAAAAAAGAAGCGAACTCATTGAGTTGTTCCTTTACAGATCCCAAACCAATCAGATCATTGAGTTCCTCCATTGCTTCCTCGAAAGTCAGCTTGGGTTGGATTTCGGGAACAGTTTCTTCCCCCGCAATTTTAGAAGTAGAGAAGGGATGTGGACCGACTTGTTCGATATTTTGAGTACCGACTTCAAAGGGAATGACAGCAATCAACTTATCCATGAAAATACATTCCAAGGTATATTTGTCCGGATACCAATATCCACCACCATCGGAACCATACCCCGTATCCAGAATGATTTCTTCCCGTTTGTCGGTAATCATTTTGAAATAATGCATTTGGGCTTTGAGTTGCCCGGCATCATTATAGAAGTTGAAATTCAATTCTAAAGGAAAGAAATCCAAATTTGTAAGATGGTTTCCTAGTTTCATCTCTACATTAATATAACGAGATGCCTTCGTTTCGAAGGTATGTAGATATTTTCTTTGGGGATATGGAACCCCTCCTCTAGGACCTTCGAACATTTGTACATTTCGGATATTGAAAAATGGATTGTTGCCGGGAAGTACTTCTCCCACATCTACCACATGAAATTCGGTTGTGCCCACAGAAACACCATCAATGAATACCTCATAGGTGTATGAACCGGTTTTCCACCAGCCTGGATCAGGTGTGCCCCATCCCTCGCGGACATAAATAATGTTTTTGTCTTTTCGTACATCAATTTCTTTATCGAAATCGCAGACTTGCTTTTTTGTTTTCGAATTTTTACAAACGAACCGGATTTTCGTTTTCCAATCTTTCTCGTCGAAAAGCTTGTTATAAAAGGCTAATTCACAATAGATGTATCCACTTTCCGATTCATCGAATACCTTTCTGTATTTCTTTACATTGAAATACAAGTTTTCTTTCGAACCGAAGATTTTTAAACCTTTTAACTTGTAGTTGCCGCCTACGGCTTCGTCCTTATTGTTCTTATTGAATGCCATTTTCCTATGGATTTTAGGAGAATTGATGAACCGACAAATATAAATATTTTTAAGATGAGGGAAAGAACTCGATAGGTATTTCTTTTATCTTTAGCCATAAAAAAGATGGATTCAACTTTTTTGGTACTATATGTAACTTTCCCGAATATAGAAGAGTTGCAAAATCTAGCTAAGAAACTATTAGAGCAACAATTGGCGACATGCGTCAATATGTATCCGATACGAAGTATGTACCGCTGGAAAGGCAAGATCGAAAATGGAGAAGAATGGGTGGCTCTCATCAAGACTAGAAAAGCATTGAAAGACAAAGTGGAGCAATGGATTACAGAACACCATAGCTATGAAACGCCTTGTATTGCTTCTTGGGAAATGGGAGCCAATCCGCCATATATGCAATGGATCATGGATGAGACTTCAATGCAATCATGAAACGGATTTCATCCAGTGGTAGGCCCATCGCCCGGAAAAGGATAAAAAGAGCAGGCAGAGTAAATAAATGGGTGAAAAGAAATAGGTAATCAGACATCCTAAAATAAAATAATAAAAAGGAAAAAATAAATAACCCCGAATAAAATTCGATGTAGCAAAAAATTGATTGTCCTTGATTTTTTCTTGTGTCTTTTTTTCAAAATAATTACGGATAGGGTAGTGGAAAATTAATCCAAAAATAGAAAGCGGAATTTTCCAAAATTTATTTTTTTTATTTTTTTTATGGGATGAATAATTAAGGGGTTCTTCTACAATTTTTAGCCCTTCCTTGAATCTTGCTATTAATTCTTTATCGGAGTTTTCATAATTAATTATTCTTTTTTGATTTATTTCATCATAATTTTTATCAGGAATATGGATGATTAATTTTTGCATCGCCAATGCGGTATCTTGAGTTAATTTTCGAATGGCTTTTGCTTTGTGTTCCAAATATTTTTTTTTATAATCATGTACCGGAATGGGTTTTCCGAATTGTATTAAAATATCAGATTGGTAATAATATTTCCGATGGTATTGTAATCCGGTTGGAATAATAAATATTTTTTTATCCGGATTTTTTTCTAGAGTCTGAAATGCCAAGCGAGCCATTCCCTTTTTTAAAGGTAGGAGTTGGTGTTGGTAAGAAGCGGCTCCTTCTGGAAAAATACCGACAGCATTATTTTTTAATAATTGGGAGCTGAAAAAATCGAAGGCATCTTCATTTTGTTTCATATTCTCTCTTCCGTCCCGTAGTCTGAAAACGGGATACATTTTCAAGGATAATAATATTTTTTTTAATATTGGTTTTTTGAATAAATCGCCCCTTGTAGCAAAATAAGGATTTTTGCCACAATTACAGATAATGTTGAAAGCATCCATCGGGGCATTTTGATGGTTGGCAGCGAAAATAACCGCTTCATTTTCAGGGATGTGTTCTTTGCCTATTACTTGATGTCGATAATGAAATAATCGCAAGGCAATTTTTACGCTATATTTTAATAAGGAATAAAACAAATTTTATTTTTCTGCAAACTAAACTAAAATACCGGACTTCTAATAAAAGAAATCCGGTATTTTATGACAAGTGGTAAATGGCTTACCAGTTCATTCCCTGGGCGAAATCTTGTTTCATTCGTTGAATGTTATCAATTTCACCAAAGAACTCCATACCATCGTTGAATTTTTCGGCCAATTTTGCAGCGTCTTTAATAATTCTGGAAGAGCTATTTTTACAAACGGAAATATATTCCTTTAATTGATCTTTTTCATCTCTGAAAAAACATCGGAATAAATAATATAAGGCATCTGGAACATGGAGGGGTAAATGTTCTAGATTTTTTTCATGGATTTCTGGACTTAATACAGGGTTGAGATTTCTATTATAAAAACTATTTCGGATAGACCATAAATAATTATTGTGATTGCCTTTCAGTAATTCGATGATCCATCGGGCTCTATTGAAATAATCTATTGTAATAACTGAGCCGGGATCTCTGTTCGGACGGTAATTAAAATTATAAGTACTAATCCATTGGCCATTCACTCTAAAAGAATTAAAGAAATAATAAGGCAATTTTACTTTGTCTTTTGATTTTTGATAACAAGTAAAAAATTCATTGTTATTTATTTTTTTTGTATTGAATGCGTGGGTTGCCATGATGATATAAAGAAATGAAGAAAGATCTTTTGTCATTACTTCTAAATTGGTTCCCCAACCATCAGGATTCGTATGGTTGTATAAATAAATTTGTGGGTTTTCCCGTTCTAGAAATTCAGCTTCAACAACAGGAAATAAATAAGAAAAGTTTTGACCACTCCAATGGTTCGGACCATTCACGATAGGGTCGAGGCTGATGCTCCCGGAAAACCATTCTACATGATGTTCTGTTGGATATTCAATTTGAGCTTTGAGCAAAACTTCCTCTACAATATTTCCTTCAGATTCTGCAATGCTATTATCAACGGTAGCACTTTCCCATTTTTGAAATTTGGGATGTCCTAAAGTATTGAGCTGATTGAGCAATTGGTTGAGTACTCTAGGGGGAGAAAAACCCCACAATGTTTCAAACTGTTGTTTATCTAGAGTTTGTGCAGTAGATGTTGCTTTTTCCAAACTTTTGAACTGTCTTGCAAAATCAGGGAAAGAATCTTTGAAATTTTCAATTGGATGTTGAGTGAGTGGTTTTTTATCAAATGTAAACTTATCAAATATACCCATGTGGAAAAATTGAATGTAGATGAATAATTATGATGCAAATATATAATTAATTTGATTAAAAACAAAATGTTTGTGTGTTATTTGGTGACATATTTTGATTTCTGTTTTTGATTTGAATCGGTTAAGTATCACTTTTTTGATTCATTAAAGTATCTATTATTTGCTTTTATGTAAACAAAAACATTACTTTTGTGTCAATAAGTTGATTAAAGCAGAATAAGTTGATATGAATAGTGTTGTAACTCAGAGGTTTATAAAATGCCATGATAAATTAAAGGAAGACAATCGTATTCGTTCCAGTCGCCAATTTGCGATGTCTTTGGATTATTTGCCCCAGAGTTTAAGTGAAATTTTGAAGGGTAGGAGAGATGTGACCATCGAATTATTACGCAAAGCTATTGCTAAATTCAAGATGAATCCGGTGTACATCTTTACCGGAGATGGACCCATGTTCATGAGTGAGGACAACCATAAAAGTTTTCGGGTTTTGACGATTGTCACGAATTCTCAAGACGACGAACGCATTGTACATGTACCAGTTCCGGCTCAAGCCGGATATGCAGGGGATGCGACTTCGCCTTCCTTTATACAGGATCTTCCTTCCTTTACTTTGCCGGATTATAAATACAAAGTCGGTACACACCGCTCTTTCGATGTTTCGGGTGATAGCATGGAGCCCACGTTATTTGAAGGAGATAAAGTGGTTTGTAGTTTTTTAGAGCCTACACTTTGGGAATCTTCATTAAAGGATAATTATGTTTATGTGATTGTTACGCGTGGAGATGTGGTAGTGAAGCGTATTGAAAATCATCTTAAGGATGATAAAGAATTACTCCTTTTATCGGATAATGGTTTTTATGAACCGTATCGGGTGAGTGTGAGCGATATCCGGGAAATCTGGTATGTACGGGCAAAAATTAGCCCATTTCTACCATCGCCCCAGAATATTCGTAATATGCTTCGGGATGAAATTCGAGATGTGAAAAAAACGATTCTTAACCAATCCGAGACTATTGGTGATTTGGTAGAGAAAGTGGATTTGTTAGGGAAGAAATGAAATCGTTGTTTTCATTTACGGTCAGAGTTTCGCTGTTGGCTACAATCGAAAAATGTTCAGGAAATTGAATGGTTGCTTTGCCGTTTACCAATTCTGTAGTTCCCCGTACATTGGTTGAAGTTTTTAAATATTTTTGCGGTCAATTTGA
>JAHDDR010000142.1:9326-12424 GCA_020629255.1 Saprospiraceae bacterium
CCCAAAACGGATATTTGTTTATCCCTAACCTATCCCTAACCCATTAATGAGGTTGATTGGCAGTGCTTGTATTTAATACTTGTTCGATACGTTCTAATCGATTGATGATTTGTTGGTTGTTATCTTCTAATTGTCCAATTTCATTTTTGAGTTGTTTAATTTGTTCTTCTTTTTCATCTAATTGTTCTTGTTGTTCTTTTATTCCCTCTAATAAAATTGCAGTTAGGGACATATAGTCTAAAGATTTAAACCCTTCATTATCCGTCTTAACTAATTCGGGATAAACTTTTTCTACTTCTTGAGCGATTAGTCCTATTTGTTTTTCTTCTGTAAAATCCCTATCTGGAAATTCTGAAGTTTTCCAAAAATAAGTAACTCCCTGTAGCTGTTTTAATTTTGGTAAAGTTAACCCAATCGCTTCTATATTTTTTTTCCATCTGATATCAGAACTACAAGTTCCTCCTGTACAGTTTACAGCACCATTGACATCTAACTTTACAGATGGGTTATTTCTTCCTATACCTACTTCTCCAGTAGCATCAATAACAAACCTTCTTGCTCCGGCAGTATTATCAAATATATGAAACTCTCCTGGGTTAGCATCGAATGCTCCTTGAACCCCAATGAATACTTCCCTAACTGAATTCTTAGATAAAAACCCTGCCCAACCATTACTTGAATTCTCTGCTCTTACTCTAGTACCATTTCCTGCTGCTGTAACATGAAGCATATCATCAGGACTTGTTTCATTAATTCCTACTTCTCCTCCTTGGTTAATTATCATTTGAGTATTCCAGGAAATAGGATCACCAGCAATAGCACTAGCTCCGTCTGCATGTTTAAATTCAATCCAAGCGGTATTATTGTCAAATGCGGTAACATTCATATCAATAAAAGCGGCATCCTCACCCGTTACAACAAATGTTTCATTTGTTCCATGTGTTGCATTCCATTTGTGTTGCACTCTTCCGTTTCCATCTTGAGCACTAATCACATAATCAGCCGTTCCTCCTGGCATAATAATACCTTCTCCTCCATTTAGGGGAGTATGAATTGTAGTATTTGCAGCAGCTGCGACAATTGTACCATTTACGTCTAATGAAGATTGAGGTGTTGTGGTTGCAATGCCTACTTTATTGGAAGTGTTGTTATTATAAATATCATCCCCATTGAGAGACCAATCAGATGTGTCCAATGTTGTCCATGTGGTGCCATTATAAAACCAAAACTCCTGAGTATCAGAATCAAAAACTAATAATGATGTAGCGGGAGATGTTATAGCTGTTCGTTGGGCAGTGGTCATTCTTGGTACAAGGATACCCTTGTCTGTGCTTTTTACATCTAACATGGCCGATGCATTAGGAGCAGAATTATCTGAATTGATTCCTACTTGTGATTTTAAATCAATTGAAAAAATGATGATTATTGAAAATATAATGATGTTTTTCATTTAGAATTTGATTTACTAATTAGCAATAATTAATTTTCCAGATTTGATAATATTATCTTTATCCATAATCGTATATATATAATTTTCAGAAGGAAAATTTTGAATTAATATTTCATAATTTGATTGATTATGAAGAACATTGTCATATATAATTTTTCCTTGTAGGGTGAAGATTTGGAATGATATACTTTTATCAATAGGTAAGCCTTGGACATGTAATATAGCACCATTGGTTAATGGGTTAGGATGAAGAGTTATGTTTTTTTCACCTTGCAGAATAAACACAGATCTCACTTCTGAATAAACATAAGAACCATCCAAATCTACTTGCTTTAACCTATAGTAAGTGATGTTAAAAGGAGCGGTATCGATAAATCTATACTGAACGTTTTCCTCACTGAAACCCATTGCCTTTACTTCGCTGATGGCCGTGAAATTTATTCCATCTTTACTTTTTTCTATTTCGAAATGGCTGCTATTCGTTTCCGTTGTTGTTTCCCAGCTCAAATTTGCCTCGTTGTTTTCTTCATTGAGCCTTGCTGTAAAGCTTAATAACTCGATAGGTAATGGCTCACTAAAGAGATCACTTAGTGTCCATCTTGAAAAGGCATCTATTCCGGAAACAACCACTTTGTTGTTGGCTGGATCAGCAGTACCTCCTATGTCTGTCCAGGTAACACCACTGTCTGCCGACCTCCATGAAACCAAATTATCTTCTAGATGACCGGCTATTTCTACTTCAAAATAATTGAAATCAATACTTGCGTTTAATCCTGTATTTGTAGTAGGGGTAATATCGTAATATCTCTCGATACTGGTATTTCCCGTTCCGGTTTGTGGGGTATGTCCTCTAATGATTTGAGTCGATCCCAAATTGGCAGCTGAAGTAATTTCTAAGCCCAAACCCGCAATATTGTTTATACTGGGAGCATTTAGGGTGCGAGTAGCTTGAATGACACCGGTTGAACCATATATCCTTTTATCGGCCGTTTCATTGACTAAAGTTCCAGTTGTACCCAATTCTATGGTAGAACCATTGAGATTCAGATCTCCATCCGTCATGGTCAGGTTATTCGAGACATTAATGTTATTGGATAGAGTAATGCCGGTTGAGGAGTTATTCAGGCTTAGATCATTAAAATTAATGATTACACTACCGGAAATATTTTGTGCCGTATTGCCATCCATTTCAGTTCTTCCCATAGACATTGAGATGCCATCATTTATGATATGACCCGAAATGCGAATATCGCCACCATTATTCACAGAACTTCCTATCATGTTTTCTAAGTCTCCTTGTACAACTAAATATGTACTGGGGCTAATTTTTAGATATCCACCATTATTTTTAACCATTTGACCAAAAATTAAATGAGGAATAATAATGTAGATAATAACTGATAAATTCTTGAAATTCATAATTTGAATTGTATGATTCAATAATAAAATGAAAGCATTTTAGATGAAAAGGTTAGAAGTTATGGAGTTGGTTAGATCTATATAAATTGTAAAAACCACAAAAAAATAGTTTGTGTGGATTTGTTTGGATCCTAATTCTTGAAGTAGTTTAATGAAGAAGGGCGAAATGAGAATTTAATGCAATGATATGAATTAAAGGTATCTCATATAGTGTTTTAAAGCTTAGAAT
>JAHDDR010000143.1 GCA_020629255.1 Saprospiraceae bacterium
AAGAAGATTGGAAAAAAGAATTAACGCCCGAAGAATTCTATGTACTAAGACAAAAAGGAACGGAAAGACCTTTCACCGGGCAATATGACAAATTCTATGAGGAAGGCATCTATTCCTGTGCAGGTTGTGGACATGATTTATTCCATTCTGAAAACAAATATAACTCAGGTTGTGGCTGGCCGGCATTCTGGGGCGAATTGGAATCCGCTGAAATCAAACAAGTGTTGGATAGGAGCCATGGCATGACCAGAATGGAATTGGTATGTTCCAAATGCGAAGGACATTTAGGACATATTTTTAATGATGGTCCCCCACCCTCCGGCAAAAGATATTGTATCAATTCTATCTCGATGAAATTCAAACCTAAGGAATAATTTCATGATAGGCCACCGCAATCTTAGCCGCTAAACGAGCATTATTCTCCACAAGTTTGATATTCGAAAACAAACTATTCCCTTGGGTCAACTCTTTTACTCTCGATAAGAGGAAAGGAGTAATTTCTTTTCCTAGAATACCTAAACTTTCACATTCCGATAAAGCTTGTTTTATCGCCGTATCAATTTCATCTTTATTCATTTCAAATGGTTCGGGAATAGGATTAGCGACTAGGAGCCCCCCATCTAAACCCAGATTCCATTTCGTTTTCATTACATCTGCAATAGCTTCAGGTGTATGCAAAGGATAATCCACTTTAGAACCGCTTTTACGCGTATAAAATGCAGGGAACTCTTCTGTTTGATATCCAATGACAGGAACTCCAAACGTTTCGAGATATTCAAGCGTCCTCGGGATATCCAGAATAGATTTCACCCCAGCAGAAACAACCGCCACATTCGTATTCGCCAGCTCTTGTAAATCCGCACTTACATCCATAGTCACTTCACCTCCTCGGTGTACTCCTCCTATCCCACCGGTGGCAAAGACCCTTATCCCCAATAAATCGGCAAGAATCATGGTTGCTGCTACTGTTGTCGCTCCATTCATTTTTTTAGAAATGACAAAAGGCAAATCTCTCCGACTTACTTTACATACATTCCCTTTGCCATTCCCTAGTATTTCTAATTCATCCTCATTCAAGCCGATATGGATTTTCCCATTTAACAGAGCAATCGTAGCGGGTACGGCTCCTTCCTCCCGTATCATATTTTCAAGAGAAATAGCCGTTTCAATATTATTTGGGTACGGCATTCCATGAGAGATGATAGTGGACTCTAAAGCTACAACGGCTTGGTTAGCTTCCAAAGCTTCTTCCACTTTTTTGCAAACTATTACAAAAGCACTAAGAAAATCATTTTCCTGCATTCAATATGTTTTAAAATAACCGATGGATACTTTAAAGAAAATAATAATTTAAAGATAAATCATTACCTTTATTGAGTTAATTATTTTTATCATATTTTCATCATAAAACTTATTTTCATGAACAAGAATTTTACGAACCTATCCTTTATTGCGATAATCGTCTTTTCCCTATTATCCATAACAAATCTAAAAGCGCAAGAATGCTGGCCTGCCACGCCTGCTACAGTAGTTGGAACTGCAGATGCTAATGTCAGTTTGACACACACTTTTTCTGATGTTCCTGTCGGTAGTGTCATTGAAATCATTACAGCCGGACCGGATGATGTATTCAATGTCTCTTGGTGTGCAACAAACGCGAGTGGATGGATGGATGGTGACCACGATTGTAGCACCCATATTTTAGATGCAAATGGACCAGCAGCCAACTATTTGGCCAACATTGAAGATGGTTGTCCCGATTTTGCACCTGGCCAAGAAGGTTGGGGTCCAGATATCGGTGCATGGGGAGCTTCAGCCATGGGAACATATTACATCTACATTACAGAATGGAATGCAGCTGGTAATGACAACTGCACAACTGATAGTGGTAATGTATACGAATTAGAAATCAATATAACATCCCCGGGTCCTTGTGATGCGGGTATGCTTACCGTAGAGGACCAAACCGTATGCCCCGCTCAACCTTTCCAAATTGCTACAGATGGTATGGAAGTTTCTGATGGTGGTTTCGAAATTGGTTTCGACAATACGAATACAGGAGGAACCGGTGGTCTTGGGGGGGCCTTCCGTTTAATCAATTTGGGAGACAACCCTTTTCCTAGAAATTATGATGCCGATTTAAATGGTATTCTTTCAACGAATAGTTATCCTCCTTTTTCAGGAACATGGGAAATGAAACTTTTTGCTCTAGATGCTGCTGGGGCCGATTGTGATTCTACAGACATCATTACCTTAACTTTCTTGCCTAGTTCCGATCCTTCTTGTTCCGATTGTACGGTTGTCGTACCCGGTGCTTTAACCAACAATTCTTTAATCTGTACCGATGACTCTTTCACGATTTCTACAGATGGAACCAACAATGCTCCTGGTGGTTATCAATTAGTCGTAGATAATACAAATACCGGAGGTACAGGTGGAACAGGTGCTCCTTTAGCTATAGGTGGGTATTACGATTGGGATATCCCTCTAACATCGGATAGCGATTTGAGTGGACTTCTTTCTGCAAATAGTGTCCCTCCTCTAGATGGTTCTTGGGAGATCTGGCTGTATGCATTAAATGGAAACGGAGAAATCTGTGATTCTACATCTGTTACACAAGTTACTTTCAATGGTATGATTAATGCTATTACTCTTACATCTTCATCCAATGAGATTTGTGGAAATGGCATGGGTTCTGCCACCGTTAATTCTATGGGTGCCACTTCTTACATGTGGAGTAATGGTGACTCCGGCGATATGGCTATGGGACTAAGCATGGGTACTCATACAGTTACCGTTACAGATGGTAATGGATGCACAGGAACAGCAGAAGTAACGATTGGTGACGATCCGAGTCCGATAACACTTACCACATCTTCAGTGGGTGAAGATTGTAGTGCAGCCAATGGTTCGGCAGAAGTAATAGCAGCTAATGGAGATGGCAATTATATTTATTCCTGGTCTAATGGTCAAAACGGAGCAACCGCTACTGGCTTATCCGCTGGTTCAATAACAGTAATTGTTTCTGATGGTAATGGTTGTACAGCAATGACTACGGTTGGAATACCTTCTATAGGTGGCCCCAATGTAAGTACTCAAGCATTTATGGATGCTTCGTGTAGTGATTCCGAAGATGGTTTCATCGAAATTCTTGTTGGGGGTGGGGCAACTCCTTACACTTACCAATGGTCAAATGGAGGTACGAATCGTAATGTTTATGATTTGCTAGCCGACACATATACCTGCATTGTCACTGATGATAACATGTGCAGCTTTGAATATACATTTACCATAAATGCTCCAGATGCTGTTACGGCTTCTGTTGAGAACCTGACCAATGTTTCTTGTAATGGAGGAATGAATGGTGTTATTGGAATTGATGTAATGGGTGGAGACGGAACTTATACATTTAGTTGGACGGGACCTGACGGATTCACTTCTATGGATCAAAATATTTCTGGTTTAGCTGCTGGAACCTATGTAGGTGTCATCACAGATGGTGCCGGATGTTCTACCCAAACTACTTTGGGTATTGCTGAACCTTCAGCAGTTTCCATAGCTACAGTTAGCACTACTGATGTTTCTTGTAAAGATGGTGCGGATGGTGCTATAGAAATTTCTGCTTCTGGAGGACAAGGTACTTTTACGGTTATGTGGGATAACGGAGAATCGACTGAAAGTATTTCAGGATTGGCTGCCGGAGATTATACAGCCGTTGTTACGGATGGTACAGGATGTACTGCAGAAACAACCATTTCTATCTCTGAACCAACGGATGCAGTAGAAGCAACTGTTGACGAAATCTATGGTTCTAATGGTAGTGATAATAATGGTGCTGTTGAAATTACAGTTGCAGGAGGTACAGCTCCTTATACTTATAGCTGGACGGGGCCTAACGGATATACTTCTACCGATGAAGACCCAATAGGAATGGGGCCTGGCGATTATACAGGTGTTATCACAGATGCCAATGGTTGTGAGTTTACAGCTGGTCCAATATCTGTATGGGATTTCTTAAGTGCCGAAAATATAGAACAAGTAACAGCATTCACTTTAAATCCTAATCCTACTACCGGTTGGGTAAGAATCCAAATGGATTTGAATGCGGCGTATGATGTTTCTGTTTCTATTTACGATGTAACAGGCAAAGAAATTACTACGGCTGCTCGTAACAATACGAACCAAGCTATTTTCGATTTGGATTTGAACACGGCTACAAATGGTGTTTATTTTGCAAAAATCGTTGTAGATGGTGCTGTTTTCACAGAAAGAATTGTAATTGCGAAATAATTTGAATCGCAATTCTGAATTCTGAATAAAAGCCTTTCTCCAAATGGGGAAAGGCTTTTTATTTTTAGGGTGTATGATTTGTTTAATCCAATAAAAAAAAATATATTGCAACAAATTATAAATAACTGATTACCAATTTTTTATAAACAAATCATTCACAATAACCTTTACGATTAAACTTTACAATATGAGAATCATTTTTGGAATAGAGTTCGATGACGTTGTATATGATTCTTTCCATTTATCTACGCAAACCGGCATCCTGTATTTAGGCCCGATTGGACTCATCTCCTTATTGGAAAAATATACAGGAATACAAGGTCCCACATCCGAGAATACGTCTCTCAGGGTGGAACAATATCGACAAGCCATAAAACAAGTTCTAAAAACAGAAAAAGATGAATTCTACCAAGATTCTTTTTCTATTGATGAATTAGGAACGGCTAGTACATTACTCCAAATGAGGGATGACCTGATTCTGGCAGGAATGGTATTCGAGAAAATCCCTCTAGAAGAAAACGTTCCTGATAGAATTTTTTCTATTAAAAAAATTGAAGAAACTATTCCGTATCGTTTATTAGCAGGGCTTGCGGATCGCTATGCTTCTCTCATAAAGGAATTAGAAAAAGAAATTATTCTACCCTTCGAATCCATTACTATTAATGAACCTAAAAATATTATTCCTTTTTATCTAAGAAATATTTTCAAGAAAATAAAAAACAAAGGCATTCCCATAAAATATGAAACAAATAAAACGTCTAACAACAAAACGGATCTGAATCTTTTTAAACAAAGATTAATTTTTCCGGAAAAAGCCAAAGAAGGAAAAATAAAATTAAAAGCAGATGGAAGCATTATTATTATTAGAGCGAAAAGAGAAACCGAAGCCGCAGAATTTCTGGCTAAATTATTGAAAAAAAATCCAGATTATTCTGCCCTTTGTATTATTCCTGAAAAAAATAGAGCGTTGGACAATGCCAATATCCAAGAAGGAATTTCTTCTTTAGGAATTTTATCTGCTTCACTTGGTCGGCCATCTTTACAAATATTAAAATTAGTTACCGCATTTTTATGGGAACCTATCGATCCCTTTAAAATCCTTGAATTCCTTTCCCTAACATTAAAACCGATAGATGATAGATTGGCATTAATTTTAGGGAGGCTCATGGCAGAATCTCCGGGAATGAAAAGTGATGTCTGGCATGCGAGAATTAATGAATATTTTAATTTTTTAGAAAATGATGAACAAGCAAAAGAATTACAATTATCTGTAGATGATATCAAGGAGCAATATTATACATGGTTCGAACGAAAAAGATATGACATCAATGGACAGATTCCTAAAAACGAAGCCATCCAGATTTTTAAATATGTACAAGAATGGGCAGGCATTGAATTTGAACACTTAGGAAGTAAAAATTCGAGTTTGATTATTTTAAAAGAACAAGCAAAAAAAATAGTCGAATTATTAGAAGAACTCCCCGAAATAGAAAACAATTTATCTTATTTGCAATTAGAAAGAATTGTACGAACTATTTATGAACCCGCCCCTGTTATTTTCCGAGAAACCGAAATAGGGCACTTACCCTACATATACAACAACTCGGCAATACACGGAAATGTAGATGAAATTCTTTGGTGGAATTTCACTCATCATGAAAAAGATTATTTTTTCTCAAAATGGTATCCTTCGGAAATGGAATTTTTTCAAAAAATGAATTGGGAAATTTCTACACCCTCCGACTTAAATAATCTAGCCTTATGGCAAAGAAACACACCTTTTATCCGTACCGAAAAAAGAATAATTTTAATTATTCCAGAAAAAGTTGGAGGCATACCAGTTCAAGCACATTCCCTTGAAGGCGATCTAAAAGCTGCCTTCGGCGATTTATCTCCCATCTCCTTCGAAATTGATACAGGAACGGGCAGTACATACATGAGTCAATATTTCAATCTCCCCACAACTACAAACATTCCTCAACAACAACTCGGGTTGCCCAAAGCCATGATTAACATATCCCTTTCAGATAAATTAAAAAACCATGATGAAGAAACATTCACAAGTCTAGATACTTTATTTTATTATCCTTACAAATGGCTATTTAAATATAAAATAGATTTACATAAATCTTCTATTTTAAGTGTGGTAAAAGAAAACACCTTAAAAGGAAATTTAGCTCATCGCTTCTTCGAACAAATGTTCCGAGAAGATATTGCCTCTTGGTCTAAAAGTGATGTTGAATTTTGGCTCGATAATCGTTCAAAAAAATTATTAAAAAAGGAAGGTGCTGTTTTATTAATGTACGGTAAAGAACCCGATAAAATTGCATTCATGCGTAAAGTAAAAAATGCAGCATGGACGCTTGTGAGCATGATACAAAATAACCAATGGAAAATACATAAAACCGAAATGCCTTTACAAGGAAAATTCATGAACCGCCCCGTAAAAGGAAAAGCAGATTTGGTGCTGCAAAGAAACGACGAACTCGCTGTTATCGATTTAAAATGGGGCGGAAAAACCAGAAGGCTAGAACAAATAAAAAACAAAGAAGATTTACAACTTGTCATGTACTCAAG
Source organism: Saprospiraceae bacterium (assembly GCA_020629255.1). Lineage (GTDB taxonomy): Bacteria > Bacteroidota > Bacteroidia > Chitinophagales > Saprospiraceae > JAHDCE01. The sequence goes on from JAHDDR010000143.1 coordinate 6,868, forward strand.
GTTATTAACCGTAGATAACACTTGGGCACACACATCCTATTTTATTATTTCGAATGCAGAAATGATTGCTAGGAATAATTTAGGATTCCGAGAAGCCAATGCCGTTATGCCGGATTTGGATCATCTTGCCATCAATGAAGAAATTTGGGAACGTATGGAAAAAACTTACCAATGGAGGATGCAACAATTCAAGGAAGGAAAAATAGAAATCAGAACACAATCGACCCTAGAAGAATTAAATGATATTTATATGGGAGAATTAATGGATTTCCTTGAAATGAAAAATGATGCTTCCCCCTATGACGATTATAAAACCTTAGTGAATTTAATTCAATAAAATTTTATTCTATTATTTTTCCATATAAATCATAATCTTCGGCCGCTGTAATTTCTACCCTTGCAAAATCTCCAATGCGTACATAATTATTTTTAGCATCTACCAAAACTTCATTATCTACTTCAGGAGAATCATATTCTGTGCGACCTACAAAATATTCGCCTTCTTTACGATCAAATAATACTTTTAATTTTTTACCGATTTTTTCTTCATTTTTTTGAAATGAAATTTCTTGTTGGATTTCCATGATTTTATTTGCACGTTCAGCTTTTATTTCTTGAGGAACATCATCCTCCACATTAAAAGCAATCGTATCTTCTTCGTGTGAATATTGGAACACCCCTACCCTCTCGAATTTCATCTCTCGAATAAAATCACAAAGGTCTTCAAATTCTTCTTCAGTCTCTCCCGGATATCCAACTAAAAAAGTGGTCCGAATGGCAATTTCCGGATTTATTTTTCTAGCCGTTGAAATTAATTCTCGAGTTTCTTCAACTGTTATTTGTCGACGCATTCTTTTTAAAACATCATTGCTCGCATGTTGCAACGGAATATCCAAATAATTACAAATTTCTTTTCTGGATTTCATCACATCAAAAATTTCTATCGGAAATTTACTGGGATATGCATAATGCAACCGAATCCATTCAATCCCCTCAACGTCTGCCAACGCATTTAGCAATTCTGGCAAAGCTCTTTTCTTATACAAATCCAAACCATAATAAGTCAATTCCTGTGCAATTAAAATTAATTCTTTCACACCATGTTTAGCAAAATTCTTGGCCTGTTTCACCAAAGTTTCTATCGGTTGTGAAATATGTTTTCCACGCATTAATGGAATAGCACAAAAAGAGCACGTTCTATTACATCCCTCCGAAATTTTTAAATAGGCAAAATGATTCGGTGTCGTAATACTACGTTCCCCAATTAACTCATGTTTATAATCGGCATTTAATTTGGCTAATAACCCCGGCAATTCCAACGTTCCGAAATAAGCATCCACTTCCGGAATTTCTTCCTCCAAATCGTCTTTATATCGTTGGGACAAACAACCCGTAACATATAACTTATCAATTCCACCTTCTTTTTTTACTTCAGCGTATTGAAGAATGGTCTGAACAGACTCCTCCTTCGCCAAATCAATAAATCCACAAGTATTCACAATGATGACATTCGCATCATCCTGATTAGAATCATGTTCCACTTCAAAATCATTTCCTTCCAATTGAGTGATTAAATTCTCAGAATCCACCAAATTTTTGGAACATCCCAAAGTAATCACATTGATCTTATCTTTCCGTAACGTCTTCGATTTCATACCACAAAGATAATTGAAAAAATTCCCCACCTTAGAAAATATTGCCTAAAAAACAAGAGGGCAATTCAAATACATTATTCTTATTTTTAAGGATAAAATGAGGAGAATTATTCAAAACCATGCATGATATAGAACCATACTACCATTGGCGGGACAGATACATCGCTTCCGATGACGAAAACACCCCCTTCTACGGACGTATTTATGACGAATTCACATTCACTCATAAGATTTATAATTATTTCATCCATCCACAATGGGACAGCTTTGGTTCTAGCACCCTCTATACCAAAATTTTATTCGCTGATTATGACGAAGGATACGCCATCCTCGAAATGATGGGAGAATGGAACGATTGCATCAACAATGATGTCATGTTCCTTAAAAGGGAAGTCATCGACAAACTCATACAACACGGGATTCATAAATTCATCATAATATTGGAAAACGTATTGAATTTTCATGGTAGCGATAACGAGTATTATGAAGAATGGCATGAAGATATAGTAGAAGACGGGGGCTGGTTTTGCTTCATCAACATCTACGAACATGTCAAACAAGAAATGGATGACACACAATTACATTTCTTTGCCCATTATGGAATTACCTTGAACGATCTGAGTTGGAGAGCTCTAAAACCGAAGCAGATTCAGCAAAAAATATCAGGCATATTAAACCAAGAAACAAAATCCCTTCATTACTGAAACAAACTTACTTCAAGTTAAAACCAACAAATCATAACGTCAAATGATAATTTTAGCTCATTGGTTTTCAATATTAATACGAAAAACTACGTTTATTACACTTCTAAAAAGTAAAAAAACCAAAGATTAACACTATATTTATACGATGTTTTGTCCTTTAATGATGGATTTCTAAACTATACTTAAATAACCACCCCGAACGAACTTCTCTTAATTAGTCAACTGAAATAAAGATCGAATTATGACGACTTCTACTCAAGGATTGAAGAGGATCTCACTTCTATTTTTTGCACTATTTCTCATTAATATTAACATTTCAAAGGCCACCCACTCCATGGGTGCAGATTTAACCTATACTTGTGTAGGACCGGATCAGTATGAAATTCAATTAAGTTTCTATAGAGATTGTAATGGTATCGAACCTTATTCGAGTTACCCTATTGACATACAGAGTAGTTGTATCAACACAACTGTAAATGTAGGATTACAATCCGTTACTGAAATCACACCACTTTGCCCAGGCGAACCTGATGCTTGTACTGGCAACGGTACATACGGTGTTGAAGAGTTTATCTTCACCGGAACCTTGAACCTCCCTCCGGGATGTGGTAATGTAGAAATGAGCTGGGTAGAATGTTGTAGAAACAATGCCATTACCACAGTAAACAATCCCGGTAGTTTGGATTTTTATGTAGAAGCCAACCTGAATGCATCAACAAGTCCTTGCAATAACTCGCCCGTCTTCAACAATACTCCTACACCATTTTCTTGTGTAGGAAATGAAGTCAATTATAATCATGGTGTTACCGATCCTGATGGTGATGTTTTAGAATTCTTTTTAGTAGATTGTAACACTGCAGACAATTCGTCAGTACCCTACTCCGGCGGATTTTCAGGAACTAGCCCTCTTTCTTCCTCTACGGCAATTACAATAGATCAAAATACAGGAGCCATCAACTTCACTCCGAATGCCGTACAAGTAGGTATACTTTGTGTTCGTGTAGATGAGTACAGAAATGGTGTTCTTATAGGCTCTGTTGTAAGGGATATGCAATTCACCGTAATTGGCTGTACTAATGAAGCTCCGGTGGCCTCAGGTGCGGACAGCCCTTGCGAATCTTCTATTCCATCAGATTACGAACTCGGTGCATGTGCTTTCGAAACCGTTTGTTTTGATGTCTTAGCTTGCGATGGTGATGTAGATGGAGGTGGAAATCCAAGAGATAATATCACACTTACATGGAATACAGGTGTAGATGGAACATTTACCGTTACCGGAAATGGAACACCAAACCCAGTGGGTCAATTTTGTTGGACGCCCACAACAGATAACATAGGTTTCAACTTCTTTACCGTTACGGCACAAGATAATGCTTGTCCAATTCTAGGTTCGAATACATACACCTATTCAATTGAAGTAATTGGAAATCCAAATGACCCAATTGTCGCAAGTACAACAGATGACTTGATTTGTTTAGGTGAATCTACTACATTAAACGGTTCATCCACTGCTCCCGATATTGTAAGTTGGGAATGGTCTCCCGCAGCTGATCTTTCAACACCCAATGCTCAATCGACAACAGCCACCCCTTCACAAACAACAACATACACCCTTACTTCTCAATATAGTGATGGATGTTTTGACCAAGATTATGTTACTATTGTAGTTTTGGATAATCCTGTAGCCTCAGTATTCCCAAATAATATTGCAATTTGTGATGGAGACAACGTTACCCTTAATGCTACCTCAGATTTAGACCCAACAAATGTGCAAAGCATCGAATGGTATGCCGATCCATCTGGGGCAAATACCTTAGAAGGAACAGGTTCTTCTATCATTGTATCGCCCACTACAACAACAGATTATCAAGTCGTTTACACAAGTAATGATGGATGTGTTGGAACAGCCACAGCTTCAGTAGTTTTGGATGTCCCCCCTCCTTTGCAATCATGTGTGAATATATATGTTACAACCACAGCTCCCAACTCAGGAACAGGTACCCAAACAGACCCAACTTCTTTAACAACAGCACTCGGCATGGCTGCTTGTAATGATGCCGTCATTAAACTGGATAAAGGAACATATAATATAAGTTCTCCTTTGGACCTAAAGAGTTATGTCACTTTAGAAGGTGGTTTTGATAGTGGGAACAATTGGATAAAACAAAGTACACCCGGTTTAACTAGAATCCACAGAACGGCAACTAATATTGAGGATGCAGGAACAAATACCGCTCGATTGGTAGCAATATATGGAAATGGTAATTCTGGCTTCAGATTACAAGATTTAACAGTTTCTACTGATAATGCACCCGCAGTAGGCGTAGAGGAATATGGAATTTCAACCTATGCCCTACACTTAACCAATTGCACCGGTTATGATATTGTCAGATGTCAAATTCAACCTGGCTCAGGTGGAGATGGTGGAATCGGTTCAACTCCAGCGGGATCTGGTGGAGGCGGAGCAGGTGCAGGTGGAGGTACTGGGGGTAATGGTAGAACCGGTTGTGATAACGGAGGATTTAACGGAACAGCAGGATCAAGTTCTGGTGGAGTGGGCGGTGGAGCCGGAGGTAATGGCTCCAATGGTGATGGTTGTAACTGGTATAATTGTGATGCTTCTCCAAGACCCGGATTCAATGGCCAACCAGGGAATACAGGTAATCCAGGTGCTTCAAATCCAGTACCGCCAGCTTCAAATGGTCTAGCATTTCCATTCTACATACCCAATGGGCAATCCGCAACAGGAGGTCCAGGATCCGGAGGTTCTGGCGGCGGTGGCGGTGGCGGTGCCTCTGGAGGAACAGACTGTACTTGTTCTTTCGATGGTACAGGTCGTGGAGGTGATGGAGGTCAAGGCGGCGAAGGTGGACTTGGTGGTTTCGGAGGTTATGGGGGTGGAGGCTCTTTTGGTATATTCCTAGTGTCGAATGCTGGGGGCTCTATTGTAGATACTGACATCACTCTTTCACCAAATGCAGCTGGAGGAACAGGGGGAGCAGGTAGTGGTGGTACAGCTGGTGCAGCTGGTTCTTCTGGTGGTACTTTAGGATGTGGAGGCTCTAGTGCGACAGGTGGTAGTGGTGGTCAAGGAGGAACTGGTGGTCAAGGAGGACAAGG
>JAHDDR010000144.1 GCA_020629255.1 Saprospiraceae bacterium
AAGGTTCTTCTAGTTCTGTAGAAATTTCAAAATCATACTTTTCTGGGGTTTTATGTGCCAGAAGATAATTATAGCTGGAACATAAAAAAATGAGACTAAAGGCTAATAGGTAAATTCTTTTCATTTCAATTATTAATTGTAATTGGTTTGGTAATAGGTATTAATAGATTCTAAATATCTTTCATTATTAATTAGTATAAGATATTTATATCAAATAATTATGATTAATAGAGGACAAAACAAAGAAAAATTCATTTTTGGATCTTTCATTTAAGTAATTTAAGTTGCAAATAAATTCGCAACGTCCATAGTTAGATAGCAAATAGTCCATTTTATTTAATTCTATAGCCTATCCAACTACTTGGCTATGATCTCAAGTTGCAGCACAACTTGAATCTAAGTAATACTTCAAATATATTAAAATTAGCGAGGAATTGGATAGAAAATGGATTTAGAATAGAAAAAGGGTTTCCGAAAGAACCATTCTTTGTTATTTGAATATTTTCTTACGAAAACCCTTTAGAGGATGTTTAAATGGTGATTATTTATTAGATATAGGATTAACGAACCGTTGCAAATTTCTGGACTGTTCGTTCATCACCTGATTGAAGAACCAAGAAATAATATCCTTTTCCTAATGAAGAAACATCAATTACTTCATTTTGATATCCTTCAATATCAGATAATTGATTTTGATAGACCACTCTTCCCATAATATCCGTAATTGAAATGCTGACTTCTGAGCTTGATGCTGTATACTCCAAACGAATCATATCATTTGCCGGATTAGGTGATAAACCGACGATATGAGTTGGGAATTCTCCTTCTCTGGCTGCGGGTGCATTTGTGGTGTTGAACCTTCTAATCGGAGAAGCGTCTGCAAAGCTCCAAGTTCCATCACATGAAGCACGAACAATGTAATCGTATTGGGTATCAGGAGCCAGATAATTCAATGTTCTTTCATTATCAACCGTCGGCGCCCTTAACCAACCTGTTGATCCACTTCCTCCAATTCTATAATGAACATCATACCATAATGCCCCCGGTACCGCATCCCAAAGAATCTGGCATCGAGTTGGGGATATTAAAGTATGGGAAATATTAGTGGGAGTATCGCATTGAGTTGGCATTTCACAAGAAACGGTATAATCTATACCTGAAACACAACATGTTGAATTGGCTACACAAGAAACCGTACCATCAGAAGCCACTGTCCAAGAAATACTACTACCTGTTGAAGTGAAAGTCAATCCGGAAATATCGCCTGCATTTCCATAATCATTATATAATTCGGTTACACCATCAGAATCATATACAATAAAGTTATCATATGTGTTTTCTACTCCTCCTGTATTGATGGTAAGGGTAAGAGGACTACCATCATTGGATTCGAATCCAAGCACATCTGTGTTGTTACTATCGTAGCAATAAGAAGCATTTAAGGGCGAACTACAATCCACTAAAGTCGGACACTCATTGGGATTGACCAGGTTTGAGGAAGAGAGATTACAAAATGCATCTGTATCATGTTCTAAAGTCAAGGTAACAGGAGTATCATTGGTGAATGGTCCAACAGTTGTAGTTCCTGTATTTGAAATTGTCCCTAAACTTGTAGACCCATCAGAAATATTGTAAGAAGACGAACTGCCTAAATCTGTAACAGAAATATCCACACTATAACCGTTTATACAATCTTCTGTAACCATAAAAGTGGCGGTTGGTCCTGTACAACCTGCATCTGCTGTACAAACTTCCAATGTCCATCCTGTCAATTCGCCTCCATCTCCACCAGCTGTATCAGCTATTGTAAGCGTCCAAGTACCTGCAGCTGGTTCTCCAATTAAGTTGGCTAAAGAACCTGTAGGTTGATAGGTATTCCCATCTGTTGGCGGGCAGGGTAATGTGCCTGAAGCAGCTTCATCATCAAAACTAGCACTTAAATTATCATCACTACCACAAATAGATGTGAATAGCTGTACTGAAGTACCCGATGGACTAGATAAAGTTACATCCAAATCAGATATCCAAGTATGTGTGATTTCCAAATTCAAAACATTGACATCTGTAATTGAACCTGCATCAGTAATCGTTAAAATAGATGTAACCGTTGGTGTGCCAGAAATAGGAATATCAACCGGAACATCAGCAGAAGCATTCATCGTACAAGAAGGACAATCTTGACCAGCAACCACTGTAATATACCCCGTATAAGTCTCTGTAGTTGTACCTGTAGCATTCGTAGCAGCTAAGGTAACATCATAAACACCTACACTGCTATATGTAACTGTCGGGTTTTGATCTGTGGAAGAAGAAGGTGTACCCCCTGGGAATGTCCATTGGAAACTCGTTGGTTCACCTGTACTTAAATCCATAAAATTCACAACTCCCCCATCATCCAAGCAAACAACTTGTGCATCTGCAGAAAATTCTACGGTAGGAGGAACATTGAACGTGGGTAAGGTATATCCACAAGCCGTGAACGTATTATAAATTGCTGTCAAATCAGCCATTGAATACCCCATATCTTGAGCCGATTGGAAAGCAGCTACTGCTGCATCGTTTTGTCCAGAAGAACCATTTGTCATCGATAAACCTTCTAAGAAAATCCGGTCAGTTTGTTCTTGTCCTATCTGATCCCAAACTTCCATTAAGCAAGTAGCCCAGATTTGGCCATCTGTATGAATAGAGCCTGTAAGGCCACCAGGATAAGAAGCTCCATAAGCCGTGGTTCTGCCGCCCCAACATTCGTTATGACCATCCCAATTGAACATGTAATTATATTGAGGATCTGTAGGTCCCCAATTTCCTAAGCCTCTATTATAGGATTGAGCCCAATAATCTCCTGAACCTTCTCCTAAACCTTCGCTACCGGAAGAGTTTCCATTTGTTGCCCAATCGTGGATACCATGCCCTAATTCATGATGAATAACATCAGAATCTTCACCATCATCCACACAACCTTCTCCGAAGGATAAACGTCCGGTACTTGGTGTATAATACGAATTATCTGCACCACCTGCTCCATGTGGATCGTATTGAACTCCTCCCGAATATTGGAAGGGCAAGATATTGATCATCAATGTTTCATTAATATAGCGCATTGAATAATCGATATGATAGTAGATATTGGTGGCTTCGAAGCCTTGCTCTTCCCGATTGAAGAAAAAATCAGGGCTGTTTTGGGTAAATAAACCTGTACTTGGACTATCCCAATCTGTAACCTCTGCATAAGGTCCTGCTAGTTTATATACTCCTCCTGTTTCTTCAATATCCAGAAGTGTTACATTCATGAGTTGGCTTTGTAATTGAGTCGAATTTGCATCATTACTATCTGTATAACCCGTTGCTCCATAGGCTACTTGAGCTGAGGATAAAGGATCCGGATCAAAAACATTCCCAGTTCCTGTCGCCATCATCTTAAAAGAAGCATGCTCTTTTTTAGAACAAGAATGCGATTCTTGTTTGCTTTTATGTTCATGTGAACAGTAATAAGAAGCCATATCCACAGCCTTGAAAATCTCTCCTGTATGGGCATCTACAAATACATGCCATTCTCCAAGAGGTTGGTCTGCAATAATCGTAATTTCATAAGCCAATCTGCTTGTGCCTTGGTAGTAATATACCATCAAACGACTATCTTCAAAATCCAAGTCTCCGCTAGAACGGATATGGGCATGAGCCAATGTTTTTGCTTGATTGAGATTTAGATTAGGAGCTACTGAGGTTAACTTGATCCCTCTACGATAATCGTTCAAAACATAGGTAACAACATTTTTATGATTGATATGTATGGTTATTTCTGATTTGCCAACCGGCAAACCTTCATATTGTTGGCGATATCTGACAACATGACCACTCAATGAAGTTCTTGTGGCATGATGGTACAATTCCTTCAAGTTAGGATAAGACAATCCTAATAATTGATGGTTCTCACGAATGAATTGTTCCGCCATCGCTTCGGGTGAAGCCGGGGTAACGGCATAATTCGGATTATACAATGCCAATGGCAATCCCGAATAACGGCTGTACTTGATGTCATTCTCAATAAAATATCCTTCGGGTTTATCGGGGGATATTTCAAAATCATACTTTGCGGGTGCTTTGTGTGCCGAACTGCTACTTGGCAGGCAGAAGATCAAAGCGAAAATACTACCGAAGAGGAGGAGTGTTTTTTTCATTTTAGTACGCATTAAGTTTTTAATAAATTAAGATATAGACAAGATGGTAAAAACAATAGTTTCATCAAAATATTTATCGCATTAGGGACATCCCAAATATAAAAAATAGATCCTGATTTCTTTAAGAATCTACCTATTATATTCTACATCTGCTTTTTTGACACTGTTTAAACCTGTTTATTTCAATATCTTTATATCCATTCTCTTCAATATTATTCCTACTAGAAGATGTAGAAGTTTTTTGGAAAAAATTATTGGAATTTTTCTATACTTTTGACGTTGAAAGTTTGGATGTATAATAAGAATTCATGAAAATATTGTTTGTTACACATGGTGCAGATATGATGGGAGCCAATCGCTCTTTGATGGATCTCATCAATGGTCTTCAGTCGTATGGTGTAAAAAGCAGTTTGTTGCTACCAGAAAAGGGAGAATTTTCAGAACATTTAAATGAGAAAAAAACCCCTTATTTTATTCATAAATATTATAAATGGGCTTTTACAAAATACATTTCTAAAGATTATTGGATAATGCCTTTTCGAAGATGGCAGAATAAAAATAACTTGGAAGAAATTATCAAAAATATTGAGCCACATCAATTTGATATTATTTATAGCAATACTTCGGTTATAGGTATTGGAGCTCAATTGGCCCACCGTTTAAATATCCATCATGTTTGGCATATACGAGAATTTGCAGAAAAACATTATAATGCTTCCTTTATCGGAGGTCGTAAAAGGTTCCATAAATGGTGTGATAAATCATCAGCAATCATAGCAATTTCCGAAGCTATAAAAAATGGTGTTTTAGATGAAATATCTGCGCCAAAACATGTTATTTATGATGGGGTAATCGGTAAAAAAGATTTGGAAAAAATCCAAGCCAATTCCAATCATGAAAATGATCCTTTTGTTTTTTTAATTATTGGATTAATTCATCCAAGTAAGGGGCAGTTATTAGCATTACAAGCATTTTATAAAATACATCAACAAAATCCAAACACCAAATTATTAATTGTAGGAACGGGTAGAAGGGTGTATACTTATAAAATAAAACAGTTTATCAAAAAGCACCGGCTTAATAACGTTGTCCATCTTTTAGGTTATGTAAAAAATCCTTACTCCATACATGCACAAGCAGATTGTGTTTTGATGTGTTCCAAATTCGAAGGACTGGGCCGGGTTACTGTAGAAGCCATGATTTTTGGCAACCCTGTTATAGGATACAACGGTGGTGCAACTCCCGAATTAATCGAACATAAAAAAAATGGTTTGCTTTATACCAACGGAATAGATGAATTGAGCAAGCATATGTTATTATTAGCAAATGATAGAAAACTCGCTGCTCATTATGGAAAAGAAGGAAGAAAAATAGCCGAGAAATTTATAATAGATTCTTCCGCATTCAAAGAATACCAGATTTTCTGCCAAATTTTAGAAAAAAAATAATATTCAATAGGCTTTTATTTCGCCCACTCTATTTTTACTTTCTTCTTTTTGATTTTACTACCATTTAATTTATTTATTAAATTTTTTATTTTTGATTTTTTAACGGCGGCGTAAGAATAATAATCTTTGATTTCTATCAGACCCAGTTCATCTTTATTTAGTTTTCCTTGTTTGTAAAAAAATCCGACAATATCTATTTTATTGACTTTATCTTTTTTACCTCCTCCAATAAATACAGTAGCCCATTCGGGTTTTGTTGGAATCCCTTCTGCTTCGACAAATGGATCCGCCTCTGGTTCTTCCTCCAGATAAGGTGGAAAAAAATCTTTTTTTGCCATTACAAAATAAATGGTGCCCGAAGCATTCATCCTTGCTGTTCTACCATTTCTGTGGGTAAATGTTTTTTCATCATAAGGAATTTGAAAATGTACAATATTTTTAATTTCCGGAATATCCAATCCCCTTGCCGCCAAATCTGTGGTGATTAATATTTTCGTGCTTCCATTCCTGAATTTTACCAAAGCTCTTTCCCTTTCTTGTTGTTCCAATCCGCCGTGATACGTTTCATGTACAATTCCTCTTCCCCAAAGCAACTGACTAATTTGTTCTACGGTATTTCTATGATTACAAAACACTATCGAAAGTTCATCACCTATACTACATAACAGATGAAAAAGAATATCTATTTTTTCATCTTCTTCCTGCTGATATTTAATTGCTTTTATCTGAATTCGTTGAGTCCCTCCTTCTTGGAGATAATTTATTTTTTTAGGATTTTCAACACCTGCAAATTTTGGAATATTTTCTGTATCCGTTGCAGAAATTAAAATTCTTTTTTCCAACCCGGGTAATTGCAAAATAATTTCTTCCATCTGATCTTGAAACCCGAATTCCAAGGATTTATCAAATTCATCTAAAATTAAAGAATGTACTTTTGATAAATCAATATTTCCTTTTCGGAGGTGGTCCCCTATTCTTCCGGGTGTACCAATCAGAATGGCAGGGGGAACAGAAAAATTATTTTTTTCTACCCGTATGGAGTGACCTCCATAACATGCATTCACTTTGTAGGGGGTTCCCATTTTTCGGAATACATTTTCTATTTGCATCGCCAACTCCCTCGATGGAACAATAACTAATGCTTCTATGATTCCATTTATTTTTTTTAAGTCTCGAATAACCGGAAAGAGGTAGGCCAATGTTTTCCCGGTTCCTGTAGGGGACAATAAAATCAAGTCCTTATTTTCTTGTGCGGCGGAAAGCATATTCCCTTGCATTTCGTTCAAGGAATCGATGCCAAGGTTCTTTAATATTTCCTCAATATTTTTTTCTGTTAGTTCCATTTTGTAAAGATAGTTTCAATCTTCTATATCCATAAAAAAAGACATCCCGAATTTTCATTTTGAAAATTCGGGATGTTTCCAATAAAAATCAAAAAATCGAAAAGTTATAAATACTTTGTCAAGTTGCGTTCCATCAGGATATCTTTCAGTTCCTTTAGGATTGCGTATTGATGAGGAATAACTTTTCGGACGGCTTCCTTCATCGCTACATAATTTCCTTCTTCTTTTTTAATGAGAAGGAATTTTTTCATTTTTTGTTCCATCTTGGCTTCAAGGGCGATGGCGATATGTTTCACTCCCCCTTTATTGGAACTTTCTTCTTCCCCATCCAATTCGATGACATCTTCATTGTCGGTAGCCGGAATACCTGTTCCTTGTTCGAAATCATTCGGAGAAATAAAATCTGTCTTGGGCAATTCCATATTCTCTCCATCGTTGACCATGAAAACTTCCAAGTCTTCATTTTCGTTGTAACGATAAATCAACATTCCCATTTTTTTCTTTGTCATAATGATAATGATTTAAGATGACAGATGATCTGGTCTACTTTGTAACGCAAAGTTACTGAAAAATGATACACAAATTTGTGTTTTTTTTCCTTTTTTTACAATAATTACAAGATACAAAAGTAATTATTGATGAGGAAACATCATTTTTTGATTTTTGTTCACGATTCTCCTAGAAGCCGGTACTCTTCGCCGAACAATTTTTCCCGCAAAGCCAAATAAACAATATATCCGATAAAAATGAGCCAGAATTCTAAGGCATACAATCTTCTTATCACAACGATTTCCGGATCTATGCTGGCGGCAGCTCCCCACAGTACCATTCCTCCTTCAGGGTTTTTGAAGACGAAGAACAATTGGAAACCGGCATATAGAAATCCGGAAACAAAGAAAAATTGTAGGGCGAGATCTAATATTTTTTTCATTCGCTTTGTTTTGTTTAGGAACTAAAGTTAGTTATTTCATGAAAAAAGGGGAAATAGCCATTCACTATTTCCCCTTTTAATCCATAAATCTGATTTCTTTGGATAAAATCAGCTCCATTGGGCTTTACCATCGGGAACTTGGGACAAGATGGAGAAGGTTTCTCCTTTATCCGTCATACCGGTTTCCCAGAGCATGTGGGCTTCTTCTCCGAATAAATATTCTTTATACATATCGGATACGACCCAAGATCCCAGTTTGAGTTCTCCTTGCAGTTGCCCCGCTTCCCAGCCAGAATATCCGACAAAGAATCGGATGTCGTCTGATGTTACTTCTTTGGAAAGGATCATCATTTGTAATTGTTCGAAATCACCACCCCACCATACCCCTTCGCATACCTCGACACTGCCTTCCAAACGTTTACCGATATTGTGGATATAATGAATGGTATCCGTGGCTACTGGTCCTCCAAAAAAGACATTGCAGTCTATTTGTGGAAAATCTGCGATGAGATCATTCAAGGGAATATCCAGTTCCTTGTTCAATATAAAACCAAGTGTTCCTTCTTCGGAATGGTGATCACACAAGAGTACCATCGACCGTTTAAAATTACCATCCACCATAAATGGTTCTGATAAAAGGATATTCCCAGTGGTTATTTCTACTTTACTTTTCTCCATAGTGATATAAGTTTTGGGCACAACTCATGTTGCAAGCAATTTAACCGAAAAAACATTAGAATACAAACTAATACACCATTAAAATAATCATAAATAAAATTTAATTTTGACGCCCTTTCGACAGAACATTGCATTTATTCTCATATATGCAATCATTGTACCATTTTTGAAGCCTTGAAAATCAAGGATTAGAGTGCGTCTGTTGGAAACTTTCGATCCATCCTTCTGATGAATCCCCGAATTACCTTACCGGAACCTCCTACTTCTATAAACATTTCTGTACCATCTGCTATCATGTTCGCCATAGTTTGAGTCCATTTCACGGGTGCGGTCAACTGAGCAATTAAGTTTTGTTGGATTTTTTCGGGATTGGTTTCCGGTTTTGCCGTAACATTTTGGTAAACGGGACAAATCGGCATACCGAAGTTTGTATTTTCTATGGCTTGTTTCAATTCATCTTCCGCCGGTTTCATCAAGGGGGAATGGAAGGCTCCCCTTACAGCAAGAACCAAGGCTCTTTTGGCACCTGCTTCTTTCAGTTGTTCTACTGCTTTTTCTATACCTGCCACCGAACCTGAAATGACCAATTGCCCGGGGCAATTATAATTGGCCGGAACAACGACATCATCAATATTAGAACAAATGTCTTCTATGGTATTATCTTCCAATCCTACAATGGCCGCCATGGTACTTTCTTCCAATTCGCAGGCTTTTTGCATGGCTTCTGCTCTTTGCTGAACCAATCTCAAGCCATCTTCAAAGCTCAAGGTTTTATTTGCGACCAATGCAGAAAGCTCTCCCAACGAATGCCCAGCTACGGCATAAGGGGTAAAATCCTCTCCTGTCATCATGACTTTAACCACAGAATGTAAAAACACAGCCGGTTGGGTAATCCTCGTTTCTTTAAGTTCATCTTCTGAGCCGTCGAACATGACATCGGTAATAGAATAACCTAGAATGTCATTGGCTTTGTCAAAATATTCTTTAGCTATTTCTGATGCATCATACATGTCTTTTCCCATTCCCTCAAACTGAGAACCCTGTCCGGGAAATACATAGGTCTTTTTCATACTGCCTTGTTTTGATTGATTTTGATTTTATGATATGGAAGGATCATTCACCGAAATATTCGGCATAGATATTCTCTGTTTCGTAAAGCTTCACGCTGTGCAATTCGGCTCCTTTTTCTTTGATGGAGGACTCCAATTGTTGCCAAATAAGTACCACCAAATTTTCTGTGGTGGGTTGCATTCCTTTGGGTATGAAATCAACATCCAAATTCAAATTGGAATGATCCAACTTATCTACAATAAGTTTTTGAATCATGGAACTGAGTTCCTTCACATTCATGATGAACCCTGTGGTGGGATCCGGTGTTCCTTTTACTGTGATATACAAATCATAGTTATGTCCATGCCAATTATGGTTGCAACATTTGCCAAAGACCTCCCGGTTTTGTTCTTCTGTCCATTTTTCTACCCATAATTTGTGGGCAGCATTGAACCGTTCCCGCCTTGTTAGATATACCTTCATCTACACCTCTTTTAAAACGACTGCAAAAATACGAATAAAATCCTTTTATTGTATTACTCTTCCAAAAAGGGAAATATGGATAGAAAACAAAATGGAGGCAACAAAGTTCCTTTACTCTAAAATTGGATTTCATTTATCCCATGAATCCTTTATTATATCCATTTTATTATCACGGATACGGATAAAGTGCTTACTTAGCAGTTTATAATTTTTTATCAGATGCAGGCAGTCAAAAACAGGTATTCTTTTTGGGGCGATCGGTTGAAGAAACTGTTCTCACGCCCGCAGTTGTACCATGCTATTTTCTGGTTGTTGGCTCTTTCTGGCTTTCTGTATGTCGCTTTTACCCAAAACCCGGGGTATTCTCCTTTTTTCATCATCAGCAACCAAATCCTGAACATTATTTTCTTTGCCATTATCGTCTATTTTAATTTGTTCTACTTGGTTCCCAATTATTTCAGATGGACGCGGCTCAGTCATTATTTAGGTTTATTGGTTTTGTCTGTGATTATCATCACCCCCTTAAAAACCATGGCTTTTTACTTGAAATTCCATGATTATCCGGTTTGGCAATCCAGCTTATTGGCGGATCAATGGAATTCCTTTTATATAAATTTGTTGGTTGCCGGGTTTTCTACCATTTTCAAAATCGTTTCTGATTGGGCAAGGCACCAAAGAGAAAAGACCGAACTCGAAGCACAAACCATGCAATCCGAATTGAATTTCCTCCGTACGCAGATCAATCCTCATTTTCTATTCAATACGTTGAATAATCTTTATGCCTTGACGTTGAAAAAATCGGACAAGGCTCCGGAAATCGTCATCAAATTATCGGAGATGATGAGGTATATGCTGTACGAATGCAACGAAAAGGAGGTTCCTTTGGTCAAAGAAGTGAATTATATTCGAAATTATCTGGAGTTGGAGCGAATCCGTCAAATTAAAGAAATTGACATCCAATTAAAACTGAATGGAATGATCACCAATCAGCGAATTGCCCCCTTGATGTTCATTCCTTTTATTGAAAATTCTTTCAAACATGGATTGGGCAACCATACTTCCCAGGGCTATATACATATCACATTAGATGTAAAACCTGAGAAGGTTCACCTCAATGTGGTAAACAGTAAACCGCAGACCCTTCCTGCCCGCTCCGAAAAAAGAAGTGGAGGCATCGGTTTAGTGAATGTAAAACGAAGACTCGACCTGATTTACCCCAAGCATCATACATTGGAAATCCAAGACAATCCCAACTCTTACGAGGTCGATTTGGATATTGATCTATCCAATTCTTAAACTACCACCACTATTTTTTTATTTCTTTTGCAACGAAAGTTTTATTTTCGAAGGAACAATTTATAATTGTATGATGAATAAGACGATATGGAGTTGGATAATAATGGGTTTCTTCCTGAATACGCTCTCCGGACAAACGACAGAGTCCGGAGATATATTCACCAAAATAAGTACCATCATTTCGAATGCTCCCGGGGATACAGGTGATGATTATGCCCTACCCTCTGCCGCCCAACTCACAACGTTCGAACAAATTTATGCCGATTTATTGGCCGGCAATTATGCCGATGCCGATACAAAAGCAGCGACGGTGGGTTATGATGTGGTGGAATTTACAGAAACGACAATCACACCCAACCCTATTTATTATGTGTTGGAAAAAACAGGGGCTTCATCCAACTATTGGGGAACTTATGTTTACAATCCGAATCCTTGCAGAGACGGGGTCTCTATCCAATCTCCACATTCTAAAAAAGATTACAATACCGGCAAGCAGGGCATTCATATATTTAGAAAAATAGAAGCCGAGTTCTTTTTCTTGAATGGGACAAGCCGTTGCAATAATAGCTCCTACACTTCTTGCTCTGGTACGACTTCTGTTTGTGGGACATCGGAAGATTATCGAATTTCTGATATGGCACATGTTGATGATGCCGTGTTCCATGTTCTAACAGCTTATATACATGATAATGTTCCGAACAGTTTGTTTCTACAATTGCATGGTTTTAC
>JAHDDR010000145.1 GCA_020629255.1 Saprospiraceae bacterium
CAATAAAATCCATTAAGGTAAATGGCCCCATTCTAAAACCACCGATTTCAGTTAACGCCCAGTCTATGGTGGCAGCGTCGGCAAAATCTTCTTCTAGCATTTTTATGGCTTCTCCATAAAAAGGGCGAGCCACCCTGTTTACAATAAATGCCGGGGTATCTTTTGCCATTACCGTTAATTTTCCCCAACCATCAATAATGTTTTTTGATTTTTCTGTGATGGCAGGATCGCTTTGGATAGCTGGAATAATTTCTACCAATTTCATGATGGGAGCAGGGTTGAAAAAATGGATACCTACCACCCGTTCTGGTTTTTTACAGGAGGCAGCAATCGAAGCAATCGACAAAGAAGAAGTGTTGCTGGCTAAAATACAATCTTCAGAAACAATGGATTCTAATTTTTGAAAAACAGATTTTTTAATATCTAAATTTTCAATAATTGCTTCTATAATTAAATTTCTGTCCGACATTTTTTCTAGTGTATCAACATAAGAAATATTTTTAATAATTTCGTCGGATTTTTCCTGTGTGAATTTTCCTTTTGCTGTTAATTTTTCTAATGTTTTTTTAAGTTTTTTATCTGCTATTTCTAAAGCTTCTTTCCTATTGTCATATACATATACGTTGCATCCGTTTTGTGCGGCTACTTGTGCTATTCCATTCCCCATGGCTCCGGCTCCGATAATTCCTATTTTCATTTTGTTTTATTTTTTAGATGTTTAGATTTATAGATTCGTAGACAAATAATGAATGTCCATTAAATATGAGAACTTCTACATTCATCTATAAATCTATTGGTCTAAATAATTACTTCCCTTTAAAATTGGGTTTTCTTTTTTCTAAAAAAGCGGCAACACCTTCGGTATAATCTTCGGTTTCGCTGGCTTTGATTTGATAATCGCCTTCTAGTTTTAATTGCCGTTCTAAATTATTACTCAATGATTGATTGAATAAATATTTGGTATAAGCCAAACCTTTGGTGGGCATTTTTGCCAATTTAGAGGCAAGTTTCCAAGAAGCTTCTTCAAATTCTTCTGCACTGAGGACTTTATAAATCATACCCAATCTTTCGGCTTCATCGGCTTTTATTTTATCGCCCAACATGGCCAATGCCGATGCTTTTTGATAACCGATTAAACGAGGCAGGATAAATGTGCCACCACTATCCGGAATTAATCCAATAAGGCTAAAGGCTTGGATAAATGATACATGCTCTGCGGCAACAACAATATCACAAGCTAATGCGATATTGGCTCCTGCTCCGGCAGCCACACCATTCACGGCAGCCACAATGGGTTTGGGTGTATTCCTTATTCCCAAAATAATGGGATTATAATGCTCATCCAATATTTTTCTAAAACCAGGATTGAGTTCGGGAGAAGTGACCTCTACCAAATCTTGTCCGGCACAAAATGCTTTCCCGTTTCCGGTTAGATAAATGGATCGGACTTCGTCATCTTTGGCACATGTATCCAACGTGGCAATGAGAGCCAAAGACATTTCCCGATTAAAGCTATTGAATGATTTTGGGCGATTGAGGGTGATTTTCCCTACGCCGTTTATTTTTTCAAAAATGATAGTGTCGCTCATTTTTCTATAAAATTGGTTTGTTGTGCAAGGTAACCAAGAGTATAGTAAGATTATAAATTATCAAATAGAAAATGTTTTTCATTAGGATTATTAGCTTGAATATTATTCACAGATGTTATGCAAAAAAACAGGGTACTTCTCACACCAAGTTATCAACAGTTGCACTGGGTTAAGTGAGATATTAGACCTCAGCCACTAGACAGGCTAGGAGCTTAAGCATAATCTAGTGTCTTGTGACTAATGTCTAATTCCACTTCTCATGAACAGAGAAATGATTTTTATTTTTAGTACTTATATGGGGCTGCGTAGCGTCAGTAATTAAATCACTTCAAATAGAAAGACCTTCCAGCTACTGCCAGAAGGTCTAACATATTCAAGAGATGAATAATTTTTTTTTATTTATTCGACTTCAAGATTTTGAAGGTCTGAATGTTTCCATCTGCTCCTTGAATCGTAACGAAATAAGTACCCGGTGCGTAAGATTCTAAATCGAAATGAACTGTGTTCGTTCCTTCTTGAAGTACCCTTTCTATCGAAGAAATAGTTTTTCCTAATACATCTGTAATAATGAACTGAACCACATCTTCACCATTTGTATTCAAGTTCAATGAAACATCAAATTGTCCATTATTCGGATTAGGGAAAATATTGATATCACTGAATGATTGGGTACATTCTCTTTCTGCTTCTAAAAGAATAATTTCAGTATAGACATAAGAACCATCAAAGTCAACTTGTTTCAACCTGTAGTAAGATGTTTCTGAATTTAAAGATCTATCAACAAATTCATATTCTATTTTTTCAGCAGAATTACCATGTCCTTCCACTCGTCCGATTTTATCGAAGTGCTTGCCATCATTACTTTTTTCTACGATGAAATGAGAATTGTTTTTTTCTGTAGCCGTTGCCCAGCTTAAATGCCCAACACAATCAACACCTTCTACTTCGAAATAAATCAGTTCGACAGGTAGTTCGAATTGCCAAGTTACTTCATATGTTGCTGGTGTAGGATCTACCGCACCTGCAATATCATAAGATGCATATTCAAACACAAAGTTAGTAGAACCAAAGCCAGAGAATGATACAGATAATTTATTTGGATTATAATTCGTGATAACATCTCCTTCTGATAGGATTTCACTAGGGTCCATAATTCCATCACCATTTGCATCATAGAACAGAACGTTTCCGTTCATGCCCGCAAGGCTAGTAATTTCAAAAGTATCTCCGAATCCTTTTGCACCATCTTCAGGATCATTTCCACTGATAGGTCCCATTCCTTCAGAAGCCAATAGGGGAGCTGTAGTGTTATATAAACCTGGAGTATTTCCCAAATCATAGAAATAATTATCAGAATCAGGTATGCTTTGTATTCCGAAATCTTGATTCACAACATCCATTAATCCAGTATTGACAGTTATTTTACCCAAAGAGAATGTTTCTGTACTCCCATCTCTATTTTCACCTGTATTATAATATGTGCCTGGTAAATCAGGAGAAGGAACAATATCTCCAATGATAGTCATGACATCAGATAATACAATCTCGTATTGTGAATTGACATCGACATCAAATTGATATTCTCCATCTGCTCCCAGAATAGCCATATCTAAAATAATATTGGTGTTGGGATCTACAAGATATACATACAAGCCTCCGGCATTTGTCTGAACCTCACTACCATCTAAAGAAATATTTCCATCTGCATCAATCCAGACTTTACCTGTTAAGATAATGCATGGTGTGATGACCACATCTGCAGAAGCAAGAGAAGAACAACCTGTAGTAGGATCTGTTACTTGCAATTCAAATGATTTTGTACCTACAGGGTAAGTGAACACACTTGGATTAGCAATATTAGGATTATCTAATCCTGCACCTGGAGACCAAGAATAAGTATAAGTACCAGCAGGGGAAACTACAGGATTTAGCTGAGCTGGATCTCCTTCGCAAACTTCAATGTTATCTAGTGTAACAGAAGGAGCAGCGACTGGAACAACACCTACCGTAACCTCAGTTTGATCGTAACAACCAGTAGCGTCATCAAAAATAGTAAGCGTATATTTTTGAGTAGCAGAAAGACATGCTGTAGGATTTGCAATGGTAGGATCATCTAAGCCTAGGCTAGGTGACCATACATAACTATAATTAGGATTTGTATCAAAAATAATTTGGGTACAAGCACCTTGGCAAATCGGAGTTGGAGTTGCTATTGTTGGCATATCCACTCCAATTACTGTTACCACAGCCTCATCATCCTGAATACAGCCACCATCATTTGAAGAAACGATGAATGTGAATACTCCAGCACTTGTAGGTGTGAATTCAGGAGCAGGACAAGAAGTACAATTTAAATCTGCAATGGCTGCACCTGTCCAAGAAATAGATCCTGTATTAGAAGGATTGCCTATTGTCGTAGTAGAATTAACACAGATGGTTTTATTGATTCCTGCATCTGGTCCTTGTAGTGGTGTAACCATAATGTCATCTGAGTTTTTGCAACCGTTTGCATCTGTCACTTCAAGGGTGTAAGTTAATTCGCTGGGCGTTGAAGATGTTGGATTAGCAACATTTGCTGCCGAAAGATAATTACTAGGATTCCAAACATAGGAACTCATTCCTACTGGTGCATTATTCCCAATACTAACTGCAGGACCTGTAGGGCAATAAGTTAAGTCAGCACCTAGATTAATTATAGGTAAAGCATTTATAGTAACAGTTACATCATCACTTGCAAATGCGGAACAAGTTGCACCGTATCTTACTGTTAGGGTATAGGTTGTGTTGGCAGAAGGACTTGCTTCTGGTTGTGCACAATCTGTACAGCTCAATCCTGTAGCTGGAGACCAAGAGTAGGTTAAGCTAGGATCTTCTGCTGGTCCGATGGTTACTGATTCTCCTTCGCAAACTTGTACATCAGGTGAATCTACCAAAGGAGGAGTACCATCATCTACAGTTACTATGATCTGATCTGTAGCTGTACATCCGCTTATAGGATCTGTTACAGTTACATCAAAAGTTAGGTTGGTAGCTATTAATACTTCTGGTTGTGCAGAAAATTGATCTGTTCCATTTTGCCATGGAGATGCTGAAGGAGACCAGCTATATTGCCAAACGCCACCACTAGGATCGGGTGTTCCGATAGTAATGATACCATTGCTACAGATTGTTCTGTCTTCGCCAGCATCTGCTACTACATTTACCACAGATACGGTTGCTTCGGCTTCTGTTTCACATGTACTACCTGTATCAACAACTGTTATTTGATAATTCGATGTTGAAGTAGGTGTTACAGAAGGATTAGAGGCAGTTGAACTGAATCCTTCAGATCCTGTCCATTCATAGGTATATCCGGCAACTGAAGCATTTCCGATATTTACTGTTTCTCCCGGACAAATATGGTGGTTCTGAGGGACGAAGGTTGGCAATGACCAAGGTCCGTTTACAGGGATAGATTCAGAACATGTTAGACTTGGATCTAACGTACTAGTCAATACTACAGTATAGACTCTTTCTACATTATCCGTTAATTCTACGGTTTGTGTGTTATAAGCACTTAATCCCTCAGTTGGAGTCCATGAATAAGTATAATTATTTGATGATATACCAGCTATAGCACCTACTGCAGTTAATTTAGTAGGAGCCAAGTCATAAGCAGGGCATCCTACGGGGCTGTCAACAATAATTTCAACATCGCATCCACCACCGCAATCTGGGACAATTACTTCGTCTGTACAACAAACACCTCCAAAACAAATTTCTACTTGGTAAGTAATTGGAACACCGGTAGGAGAGGCTCCTACTGGAATTATAGGTTCATTGGTTACACCTAAGAATGCACCGGCATGACTAGGTGGATCGACAACTGTCCAAGAGTAGGTTTCATTCACATTTGGAGTTTTATCAGATGTTCCAATATAACGAGGACCACAACCGTCTTCTGAAGCATCAGCTTCGCTTATCATAGTAACGACAACATCATCTACAAAAGAACATTCTCCATATTGTGCTGTTAGATAATAGGTGAAAGGATTAGGTGCAGGGTAATCTGCTCCAGAATTGAAAACAGTCTGAGCTGTGTTGTTTGAATATAGGTGATTTCCAGGAGCCCAAGTGTACTCATAATCGGCAACACTGGGTAATCCAAGGTTCGCATTGTCAGAAAAACAAATGATTTGATCCGGACCCGCAAAATTGGCAACTGGTTCTGTTACGGGAGTTACAAGAACATCATCCGTAAGGGTACATGTGCCCCCTCCTTGTAATGGTACTTCAACTGTTAATGTATATGTTGTAGGGGCAGAAGGTGTAGCTAATGTTTGAGCACAAGTAGAACAATCTAAATCTGTAACGGGATCCCAAGAATACGTTACACCACTAATGGTTGGTAAACCGGGTGTTCCAATTTGTTTACCAATTCCTTCGCATGTTTCTCTATCAGGACCAGCATCAGCAATAGGAACATTGATGACAGCTTGATCCAAACTAATACATCCATTGGCATCTGTAACTTGGAGCGTAATAATAGTAGATTCATTGACCGTAGCGGTTGGATTAGGAGAGGTAGTGCTGTTTAAAACAGCTCCCATATCCCAAAGATACGTATAAGGAGATGCCCCTCCACTTGCTGTTGGGCTACCTCCAATCACAACAGGGTCTCCAGCACACACATAGAAAACACCTCCGGCATCTGCTGCTGCAGCAACGAGAGAGCTTCCTGAGACAAGAGATGTGTTTGAAGTAGAAATCAAAGAATGAGTACAAGATGTTCTATCATAGGCTAAGCGTCTATAATATTGGTCGTTGGTATTGGTTTCTGGAAGATAATCTTTTAATATCGCATTGGGGATGTCTGTCCAGGGACCTGTTGCTGCGTCTGCAACTTGCCATTGGAATTCTGCATTATATCGACCATCATCAGATGTTACTGCATTGCCTAAAATGGTCTCTACCAAGCCGTTTAGACAAGGAGATTGGCTAGCTGGAGTTATCGTGTTTTCAGTAGGGAATAAGGGATCTAGTTTATAGTGTATTAATGCTAAATTTTGTTCATTAGGGTTGGATGTGTTTCCTGAGTCAAAAGTGGGAGAAAATGTTTCTGCTTGCTCTAAAGATAAACCTAATACTATTTCACATTCCCTTACAGCAATAGTACTTTCAGCGTCAGTACCCAATCCTCCAATTAATTCAGAACGTTCTATGTCTCCATTGGAATTTAATTCTATAAATAAAATGTCGGTATTCCCTTTTAATATAGAACCATCCGTAGTTGTTATATCCGTACTTAGTGTGCGTACAGAGATAAAAGTCCGATTGTCGAATACTTCTAGATAAGGATTGTATTCAGAATAGTTACCTCCCAGATAAGTGCTGAATAAAACAGAATTGGAAGCATCAAATTTAATAACATATGGATCCCATGTGTTATTAAATGGGGCACCTGTTGTAGGGTGTGTTGATGCAGATGTAGTAAAAAGAATGGTTGCATTTCCGTTATCTACAGCCAAAGTGGTAGATAGTTGGGAACCAGAACCTGGTATGTAGGTAGAGTATTCTGGAGTAAAAGAGTGGTCCATTTTTACATAATATACATCATCAGCAAAACCAAAATGGTTATCCGCCCCAATAGAAAGAGGTAAGTCGGTAGCCCAGGTTCTTAAAGCTAGATAAATATGATTTTCGTCCATTTCCACATCTGCTAAATAATTTGTATTATTACCTCCGAAATAAGATGAAGCAATAATATTCAGATTATCATCGAAGGTAGTTAATGTTATGTCTTGCCCTGTACCAAAAGTAGAACCATCAGTTACTGGGAAATCATTGGATTTCGTGGTAGAAAATAAAAAATATTTTCCTCCTACTCTAAAAGCTTTTGCTGATTCATCTACTTGAGAACCGCCAATATATGTACTTGCTAGCACGTTGAAACTTAGATCAAAAGTCACTAAGACAATATCAGCAGCCCCTCCAAATGTTGTTGAGTTCGTTACAGGGAAATCAGATGCTTTGGTATATGCAGAAAGTATAAATCTATCATCTTGTAACGAAAAACTATATATTTGATTAGAACCGTTAGTAGGAATAACTGACGAGTATTGAACATTTCCTATTGGGTCCAATATCATTTGGAATAAATCTATATTGGAAGAGCTTTTGCTAGAGCCATCTGTTGTAGGGAAATCTAGAGAACCCGTATCTCCTACAAGGTATAAATTACCATTTCTAGCTATGGCTCTAGGTCTGAGATCTTTGTCAGAACCTCCAATATATTTTCTATAAATCAGGGTGCCATCAGAATCGTATTTAGAAACAAGGATGTCGTAGCCTGAACCTTTTCCTCCACCAGGGGTAATCTCAGAACCATCTGTGGTAGGGATGCCTGCCGAAAAGGTTTCGGCTATTTGGTATATGGTGTTTTCTGTTTCATCAATAATGACGCTTTTATTGCCTGCCCATTCTTCAGCATAGGTACCATAAGACCATTCCATAGGGAATATTTGCCCCAGAAGGCTCGTTGATGCCAAAATGCCCAGAAATAGCATTAATTTAATTTTGTGTTTGAATACTTTTGAATTCATCTCTCTAAAAAATTAAGTTGTGAAAATTTAACAAGAGGTTTATTGCAATAGCAATGCCCAAAAAAGGCAATTTAAATTAAAAAAATGATCATTTGTGACGTGGTAAATTTTGATTTTGTTTATTTTTTATGTAGTAGGTAGTATTTGTGTGTAAGTATAAAATATTGATTTGATGAAAGTTATTGTAAGGGTATTGCTATTGGTTTTGAAATTTATAGAGAGAAGAAAAGGTATTCATATGTGATAGAAAATAGGGGGCGTGTTCTCAATACCATGAATCTTTACAGTTTTAAGAATTAGGTAGGTATTTCTTGGAGAATAGAGGAGGGAGGTTAGGCTGTTCTAGAATTTAATGGCATTTAAAATAATCGAACGGTTCTAAGCAATTATTGCATTTGAAAAGGGATTTACAAGCGGTTGATCCAAATTGGCTGATCATTTTTGTGTTGGAAGATTCGCATATGGGACATTGTACGAGTCTTTCTTCTTGAGAAAGGGATAATTTATCGAAGGTTTTGGCTACAGGGGGAGCAATGCCAAATTCTTTTAATTTTTGCTTTCCTTTTTCGGTCAGCCAATCGGTGGTCCAGGGGGGGGAGAGGACAGATTTAATATTGGATTCGATGCCATTTTCTTGGAGTACAGCTTTTATATTGACTTCGATCATATCCATGGCAGGGCAACCGGTATAGGTGGGAGTAATGGTAATTTCTGCGGTATTATTTTTTAATTCAACATTTCTGACAATACCTAAATCCATAATAGATAATGCAGGTACTTCAGGGTCGGGAACCTGTTCTAATAAATCATAAATATGCTGATGATCAATATTCATATTTATTGGTTTTTTATAGTTGTCGGTTTGCTTGATTCAATAATAAAATTTTGTATAAGTTGAACTTGAATCAGGTTGAATTTTTTATTTTCATAATTATATTCAAAAATAATTTTATACGGGTCAAAGTGATAGTGGTAGCTTTTTGTTTTTCCCCAGATGGTTCCTTCTTTTGTTTCAAATATTTCGTTGGGTTGCCCCACCTTTTTTTCTAAATATTCTAAATCTTTATCAAATACAATGTCGAAAGGTAAAGATTCAAAATATGAAATGGATTGAGGATAAAAATTAAAATGAGTGAAAATGGGTTTTCCTCCAATTTGAGATTTTTCTTCATCCTCTTTTCGTATCATTCGTTCATTGGTAAATCCAAGTTCTATTTTGGATTTTTTGCAAATGATATATTGGGTTAAGCTATCATAGTTGCCCAATTCAGGTAAATTGTTTTGAATAAAATTTACAAAATTCTGATTCGATTTATAATATCCAAAATATTGAGTAAGGTCATTTATGGATTTCATGGTTTTATTTTTTACGTATTACCATTTCATGTTGGGGTAAGTACGTTGCATCCATTGTAATTCGGATAAAATAAAGCCAAGATGTTCTGTATGCTTTCCATTTTTACCACCTGATTGGTTCCAAGTAGATTCAGGAATATTTAAAGTGGCTTCTTGTAAAATTTCTTTTATTTTTTGTGTAACGGTCCCCTGTATGTCGTTTAAGTCAACGCCGATTCCCAAGGAAGTCATTTCTTTGTCGGTTTCATTTTCTTCACACAATTCTCCCATGTACATCCATAAATCATTCACTGCATTTTGGATTTTTTCATGGCTTATTTCTGTGCCATCACCTAACCTAATGACCCAGTCCGAACTATATTTTAAATGATATGTAACTTCTTTGAGGGATTTCTGAGCAATAGCAGATAACTGCTCGTCATTTGAATGCTGTAATTCTTGTAAAAAAGAAAAATGGAAGGCATCAAAAAAGAATTGACGGAGAATGGTATAGGCAAAATCTTCGTTGGGTTGTTCTACCAACAAAACGTTTTTAAATTCCCTAACGTCACGCAACATAGCGAGGTCATCTTCGGTTCTTCCTTTGTTTTCTACTTGGGCAGCATATTGGAAATAATTCCTTGCTTGGCCGAATAAATCCAAAGCAATATTAGTGAGTGCCATGTCGACTTCTAATATAGGGCCATGTCCACACCACTCCGATAAACGATGTCCTAGAATTAATGAGTTGTCTCCGAGTTGTAATAAATAATTAAATAAATATTTATTTTCCATTTTTCTTAATTAAGAATGTATTAAGCTTAATTCTTTTTCCAATTTATTTTTACAATCTTGGATCATTTGTAAGGCTTTGTCGATGGTTTTTTTCTTAGTTCTGAAAGAAAGAATAGCCATTCGAATAACAAAACGATCGTCAATTGTGGAAGAACTCAAAAATATTCTACCATCTTCATGGATGAGTTTCATGAGCTTTTCATTATATGTGTCTTGGGCAATTTTTTGCGAAGGATACCAAAAATAACTGACAGATAAATCCGGTGTTGGACCGATTTCAAAGCCCATTTCTACTAACTTTTTTCTGAAATAGTCTGTCAATAATATTTTTTCATCCAAGCAAGCGATAAAAGGTTTTATTCCATGCAATTGCAAAGGGAGCCACAACCGCAAGCCTCTGAAATGCTTCGTTAATTCTGGCGAAACTTCGGCAGGACTCATGGATAAATCAGTTCCTACGGTATCCTGCATGTAATTGGCGGTGTAATGATGCGAATGCAAAACCGCTTCTTTATCTTTGATTAAAACGGCTCCTGTTCCATAGGGTAAAAATAGTCCTTTGTGGGGATCAATGACCAATGAATCTGCCATTTCAATTCCTTGGAATAAATGTTTTTTATTTTCGCATAAAATAAAAAATCCGCCGTAGGCTCCGTCTACATGAAACCACATGTTATTTTCTTGGGCAATGTTGCCGATTTCTTGTAAAGGATCGACGGCTCCAGTATCTGTTGTTCCGGCAGAAGCAATGACTAAAAATGGGTGTAAGCCATTTTGTTGATCATCCTTTATTTTTTGTGTTAAATCGTTGATTTTTACTCTATGGAATTCATCTAATTCTAAATATCTTAATTGGATATCTTCCAGTCCGATGATACGTAACGCTTTGTCTATACAGTGATGGGTCTGTGGACTTAAATAAATAACACTTTTGTTAATTTTATCACCTTTTATTTTGTGCTTGTCCCGAGCCGAAGTAAGGGCAATTAAATTCGCAATAGAACCACCCGACGTTAAATTGCCCATTGCATTTTTGGGAAATCCAAAAATATCTTTTAGCCAATCCAATACTTCATTTTCTATGGTGACTGCACCGGGAGATCCAAAATAAACGCCGGCATATTCATTGCTAACGTCTGCTATATAATCACCGATGGCTGAAGCGTAAATTCCACCTCCGGGAATGTAGCCGATGTGACCACCCGAAGCGGGATTAATTCCATTGGGAGTTACTTTGGTATTGTATAAATTCAAAATATGTTCCAATGAATTTTCTTGCCCCGTAATTTCCAAACCTTTAATGGGTTCTTTGACTTCCAAAAAAGAATTTCGATCATGAATGGTATTGATAAATTCATTCGAAAATTGTAGGATTAATTTATGGTAATCCTTACGCTGTTGTTCTGAAGGTTCTAATGCTTCAGAAATGTTTTCCAATTCTTGGATTTGATGAAGTAGTTCTTTCACAGAATAAAAATTAAATGTGTTCTAATTCTTCAGGCATTTCATAAAATGTAGGATGACGATATACTTTGTCTTGTGCCGGTTCAAATAATTCTCCGGATTCTTCTGGGTTCGAAGCCGTAATATGCTTGGATTCAACGACCCATATGCTTACACCCTCGCTTCTGCGGGTATATACATCACGTGCATTTTGCATTGCCATTTCTGCATCGGTAGCATGAAGGCTTCCTACATGTTTATGATGCAATCCGTTTTTGCTACGGATAAATACTTCCCAAAGTGGCCAATTTTTCATATTATCAGTTATCAGTTATCAGTTATCAGTTATCAGTTATCAGTTATCAGTT